>JASFGM010000233.1:0-5413 GCA_050123755.1 Desulfobacterales bacterium | reverse complement strand
GCGTAGCCGCAAACTGAAATGGGTTGACACACCATCCCAAACCCGTTAATTGATGACTTGTCGTTCTCAAAACAACTGCACTTGAAAATATCTCTTTTTTTCTCTTCTTTTTTGTGCTGTTTCGTTGATAAATTGCCAAGGAGTAATTATCCTAACACTTTAGGGTAAAATATCTTGCCATCTGCAAAAAGGTGTTTCGTCAATTTCTTCTGGAAACCGACAAATCAAAATAATTCTGATATTCCTGTCTGCCTCGCCGATGGCCTGGCGAGAATGCAGGTTGATCCCGTCTCGTAAGTATGAAAATACAAGGCAGTCAACAGTAATATAAGTAAGGACCCGGGGAATCGAATATGAAACCGTTGAAAAAAGCGAAAAACTTCAAAGGCCCTCAGGGTCCGGTAGTTCTGGCGATTTTAGATGGCGTCGGAATCGGCACCTGTGCGGAAGGCGATATGGTTAGCCGGGCAAACACGCCCACACTGGATTGGCTGGCTCAAAATGCCCTGGCCGCTAAGCTCAAGGCCCATGGAACCGCAGTCGGCATGCCCTCGGATGCGGATATGGGCAACAGTGAGATCGGTCACAACGCCATCGGATGCGGCCGCGTTTTTGCGCAGGGTGCCAGGCTGGTAAATGAATCCATCGAGAGCCGTGCGCTGTTTGAGGGAGACGTTTGGAAAGAATTGATCGAAAACGTCATCGCCCACAATTCCAGACTTCATTTTATCGGCCTTTTTTCAGATGGCAACGTCCACAGCCATATCAACCACCTGGAAGCGCTTCTGGCAGAAGCAAAAAAAGAAGGCGTTGAAAAAGCCTGCGTTCATATTCTTCTAGATGGACGGGATGTGCCGCCAACCTCCGCCTTGGATTATGTCGAACGGCTCGAAAGCTTTTTAAGCGGGCTCAAAAAGGACAGCAACATTGATTTTGCCATCGCATCCGGCGGTGGCCGTATGCAAATAACCATGGACCGCTATCAGGCAAACTGGGGTATGGTTGAACAGGGATGGAATACCCATGTCCGGGGCGAGGGCAGAAAATTCAGATCTGCCCGTGAGGCGATTGAAACCTTGCGCCAGGAAAATCCGGGTGTCATCGATCAGGACCTTCCCGCATTTGTCATCGCGCAGGACAAGGCGGACATGGCACCTCTGGGACCGATAAAGGATAATGACAGCGTCATTTTTTACAATTTCCGCGGTGATAGAGCCATCGAGATCAGTTTGGCGTTTGAAGCGGATGAATTTGACAAATTCCCCCGGGGACCCAAACTGAATGTAAAATATGCCGGCATGATGCAATACGACGGTGATGCAATGATTCCGCAAAAATATCTGGTGAATCCGCCCGGAATTGATCGCACCGTCGGTGAGTATCTGGTCAAGGCCGGTATAAAGCAGCTGGCCATCAGCGAAACCCAAAAATTTGGCCATGTGACCTATTTTTTTAATGGCAACCGTTCCGGCAAGTTCGATGATTCTTTAGAGGATTACATCGAGGTGCCCTCTGACATTGTCCCCTTTGAGCAACGGCCCTGGATGAAAGCGGCCGAGATCACCGATAAGGTCGTTGAGGCGATTCAGAGCGATCAGTACGATTTTATCCGGCTCAATTATGCCAACGGCGATATGGTGGGACATACAGGCAATACTCAGGCAGTTGAGATTGCGGTTGAGGCCGTTGACTTGTGCCTGGCCCGGCTTGTCAAGGCGATAAAAAAGGCCAATGGTATTGTGGTCGTTTCGGCGGATCACGGAAATTCTGATGATATGTATGAGTGCGATCCTAAAACAGGCGAAGTCATTTATGATGAGAAAACCGCAAAACCCAAACCGCGCACGGCGCATTCACTCAATCCGGTATTTGCCTATGTGTATGAACCGACCGGCAGTATAAAAATGAAGCTTTCGAAGCGTGATGATCTTGCAATCAGCAGTCTGGCGGCAACCTGCCTGACGCTTCTGGGTTTTGAACCGCCGGAGGATTATACGCCCAGTATCATCGATATCCCTTGATGGATTTTTCAATACAGATCGCAAACGATTTTAACAAGACAGCAAGGAGGTGACGTATGGCAACTACAGTCGGCCTAATGGGCTTTGGTAGAATCGGAAGAAATTTATTTCGGATTCTTTACCGGAGCGAAGACATTAAACTTGCCGCCATCAGTGATATTGCCGATCACAAGGCACTCGAGTACCTCTTGCGCTTTGATACGATTCTGGGGCCTTTCCCCGATGAGGTCAGCATCCAGGAAGGCAATCTCTATGTGGTCGGCCGCCAGATACCCATGCTTTCTGAAGAGGAACCCGGCGATGTGCCCTGGGCAGATCTGGGAGTGGACACGGTAATTGAAGCCACCGCCCAGCATCGAACCCGGGAGGACTTTGAAAAGCATCTGAAGCAGGGCGCCAAGCGAGTAATACTGTGTGTGCCCCAGAAAACGCCGCCGGACATCACTGTCGTCATGGGGGTCAACGATTCACAGCTGAAACCGGAACACCGGATTGTTTCTAATGGGTCCTGCACGGCCCATTGTGCCGCACCGGTGGTCAAAATCCTGCACGAGGCCTTTGGTATCCAGAGGGCGTTTTTAAGCACTGTTCACGCATATACCAACCAACAGCGCCTGGCAGATGTGCCTTCCGAAGACAAACGGCGCGGGCGTGCAGCGGCCGAAAATATCATCCCCCAGGAAACCAATGCAACCCAGGTGGTCACCGAACTGATTCCGGACCTGGCCGGACGGCTGAGCGGAGCCTCCATGAATGTACCGGTTCCCAACGGATCGGTGGTGGATTTGGTCTGCTGGCACAAAAAACCGGTGACGAAATTAGCGATAAATGAGGTGATCCGAACCGCGGCAGCTTCGAATCAATGGCGCGGGATTCTGAGCTATGAGGATGATCCCATTGTTTCCAGTGATATTATTCGCAGTACCTACTCCAGCACGTTCGATTCCATGGCAACAATGGTCCAAAAAGAAAATGTTTCCAAAACCCTGTCCTGGTATGACAATGGCTGGGGGTACGCCCATCGGGTGGTTGATTTGATTAAAAAGTTCATGGAAATAGATAAGGAGGCCGCATAATGGCTATTCAAGTGGGCATAAATGGCTTCGGCCGCATCGGCCGGAGTGTATTTCGGATTATCAGTGATCGGGACGACATGGAAGTGGTTGCGATCAACGACTTGTTTGACAATGAGCAACTCGCTTACCTCCTCAAATATGATACCGTCATGGGCATTTTCGATAAGAAGGTAACCGCTGAAAAAGACGCCATGACCGTCGACAATCAACGGGTGGTGATGACCGAGCATCGCGATCCGGCGGAGATCCCCTGGAAGGATTTGGGTGCTCAGTTTGTGATTGAATCCACCGGTGTGTTCCGCCATCGCGAACCGCTGGAAAAACATATCGCCGCCGGCGCCGAAAAAGTGATCCTGACCGTACCGGCAAAAGAAGAAATCGATGCCACCATTGTGATCGGGGTTAACGACGAAGAACTGAAGCCGGAGCACCGCATTGTTTCCAATGCATCCTGCACCACCAACTGCCTGGCACCGATTGCCAAAATCCTCGATGATGCCTTTGGCCTTGAGGAAGGTTTTATCACCACGGTGCACGCCTATACCAATGACCAGCGCCTGGCGGATGTGCCGCACAAGGATTTCCGCCGCAGCCGGGCGGCCGGTGAAAATATCATTCCGACGACCACCGGAGCAGCCAAAGCCGTCGGTAAAGTCCTGCCCCAGCTGAAGGGCAAACTGGATGGATTGGCCATGCGCGTGCCCGTGCCGGACGGTTCGATCGTGGACCTTGTCTGCCGGCTCGGAAAAAAGGCTTCCCGCGAAGATATCAATGCAGCGATTCAGGAAGCTGCCGGTGGGCCGATGCAGCGCGTTGTCGAATACAGTGAAGCGCCATTGGTTTCCAGCGATATTATCGGCAACACGCATTCGAGTATCTTCGATGCCCTGTCAACAAACTCCGAGGAAGACGGCTATGCCCGCATTGTCTCCTGGTATGACAATGAGTGGGGCTACTCAAACCGAGTTGTGGATCTGATTGGAATGCTGGCAGAACTTTCATAAATGGACTGAGTGTTGAGGTATGATGGTTAATTCGCCGCGGACCCACACAGACTCACACAGACCTTTTGTTCGGCCGACTCGCCGTCGCTAAAGCCAAAGGGTTTGTGTGAGTCCGTGTGGGGCCTGCCGCGGCGAAGCTCGCCAGAGCGAAAACGGGTCTGTGGCGATTGAAAATATAAAATCTAACGGAGGAGAAGGAATGAACAAACTGACCGTTGAGGATCTAGATCTAAAGGGGAAACGCGTTCTGATGCGGGTGGATTTCAATGTTCCGCTGGAAAGCGGTAAGGTTGCGAACGACAAACGCATTCGAGCCGCCCTGCCCACCATTAAATATATCACCAACGCCGGTGGCCAGCTCATCCTGATGTCCCATCTGGGGCGCCCCAAAGGCAAGCGCATCCCGGAAATGTCGTTGGAACCCTGTGTGACGGTTCTCAACGCCCTGCTTGGGAGAAAGGTGAAATTTGTTGATGACTGCATCGGAGAAACAGTTGAGACCGCAGTCGATAATCTCGGCGGGGGGGATATTCTCCTGCTGGAAAACTTGCGCTATTACACCCAAGAGACCGATAATGATCCGGACTTTGCCGCCAAGCTGGCCAAACTTGGTGATGTCTATGTAAATGACGCCTTTGGAACCGCTCACCGGGCCCATGCATCAACAGAAGGCGTTACCCATCATATTTCACAATGCGCCGCCGGCTTTCTGTTGATGAAAGAACTCGACTATCTAGGAGGCGTCATGGCAAATCCGGACAGACCATTTGTTGCCATTTTAGGCGGTGCCAAAATATCCGGCAAAATCGACTTAATTTCCAATTTGCTGCCCGCAGTCGAGAACATCCTCATTGGCGGCGGGATGACCTATACTTTTTTTAAAGCCCAGGGAAAAGAAATCGGAAAGTCTCTGCTTGAAGAGGATAAAATTGCGCTGGCCAAAGAACTGCTGGAACAGGGAGGCGAAAAAATTGTCCTCCCGGTTGACTGCATGGTTTCAGAGATCTTTGACTTCGCTGCGCGTCAGCTCGGGGCACTAAAAGAAGTTGGCGCAGATGCGATTCCCCCTAATGAATTCAGTCTCGATATTGGACCGAAAACAATCGAAAAATTTCGAACGATTATTAACGCTGCCAAAACCGTTGTCTGGAACGGCCCCATGGGGGTTTTTGAAATTGAAGAAACCGCAAACGGAACCTATGCCATCGCGAATGCCCTGGCAGAAGCAACCGCAAAAGGCGCCACAACCGTTATCGGCGGCGGTGATTCGGCTTCGGCAATCGAAAATGCCGGAGTTGCCGATAAAGTCTCC
>JASFGM010000232.1:0-5420 GCA_050123755.1 Desulfobacterales bacterium | reverse complement strand
CGCTGGTGCATGTTGCAAGAGACGATTCGGGGATGGACAGCCATTCGCCAAGGCTTTCAGGTAGGCGATTCAAACCGGTATAAGTCTTGTAAAAGGCGCTGATCTTGCTGACACCCGTGCGTGTCTCTTCCCCGGGGCTCGCTATGCGAGGGCCGAATCCCTTGAAAGTTTCCGGAAGACTTCCGTAAGCTTGCTGTAGGTCTGATCCGATGGCTTCAAAATCATCGGCTGTCAGCCAGATACAAAATCCCGGTCCCCAGTCGTGATCCCTTGAGAGGTCATCATCGAAACCAAAGCATTCGGAGCCCGGTCCCACAAACCCAACCGCTATGCGGTCTGCAAAGGAGCCGAACCGGCTTGCGACCATAGGCGCACCGTGTGTATGATAATATGCCTCGGCAAGATCAAGTCCTTTCATCTCTCTGCCCTTCTTCCAATGGAGATCGATTCTTAAGACAGGCATAGAAAACGATTGCGGATAGTCCCACAACGCCGGATAAGAGAAACCATGCCGGCTGATAGCGCCCCCATTTGTCAAACACCCAGCCCGCCAGAGGTGCGCCGACCATCATTCCCACCATCATGACACTGCCGGCAAATCCAACAATCGTGCCCAGTCTTTGCTGACCGAAATAGGCCTTCAATAACCCCGCAATCATGGGGACAACGCCTCCCCAACCGATTCCTAATACGATAATGAATGTTACGATCACCCAGATTCTTTCCAGTGTTGCAAAGCCTAAAAGCAAAACGCCTAAAGACGTCAGTGCAAAGGAAAAGACGACCACGGTTCTTTTGTCAATGTGATCGCCGAGCGAGCCAAAGCCGATTCGGCCGAATATCGTCAGGATCGGCAATCCACTGGCGATGAGACTTGCCGTCGTTCGTTCGATGCCGATGGTGCTGAAATAAGGCATAATATGGGTCATTACGGCACTCACCGGCATCATATGGCAGAGAAAAGTCGCTGCGATAATCCAAAAGACCCGGCTGCTCAATACCGCTTTGTTCGTAAAATTAATTTCTGTGCATTTTTTCCGAATTGGATTATCGTCGACAACGGGGCCGCCCGGCACGCCATCCGGCCGGTAGCCGTATAGCTCCGGTTTGTGCCGCAGTATAAGCGCCAGCGGCAGGGGTATCATCCACATTCCCAGCCCGATAATGACCATTGCCTGCCGCCATCCAAAGGTGTCGACAAGCAAGGTAATAAGCGGGATGAGTAAACCGCCAAAGGCAACGCCGCTGGTTGCGATTCCCATGGCCAAACCCGCTCTTTTTTGGAACCAATTCGCTATGGCTGTCATCAGCAAGGCGGAAGTAGCGGTGCTTACCCCGGCGGCGATAAAAATAAAGGCAGTGTAAAACATTGCCAGAGAGCTGATGCGACTCAAGAGCAGAAGGCCAAAACCGGTAAGAAGAGCGCCTAACATCACCACCGGCCGCGGGCCCCAACGGTCAAGAAACATTCCGGCAAGCGGTGCGAGGAGTCCGGTCTCCAGACCCCTCAGGGAAGCTGCAAGTGAAATCTGAGTATAACTCCAACCCAATTCATTGGCGATCGGTTCAAAAACGGCGGTAAATCCCAGGTTAATACAACCGCTCACATACAAAGTAATCAGGAAACTGGCGCCAACGATGTACCATCCAAAAAACACTTTTATATTTCTCCGATTCTAATGCGCCGCTTGAAGCGGGTCGGCCCACGCTAACGAATTGATAATATATTAAAATAATAAAAACGAGATCGGATTTGCGGGTTGATATTATGATGGATGCTGTATAATGTCAAATAGTTGGCATAGCCCGCACCCTATTTTTACCCTCTTTTATGATAAAATAATTGACAGGGATATGCACCAATGGTATCACAATAGGAAATATTGTTGCATATTACGCAAATCTATTGCACATTTCTAAACTATCATGCAGATTCCCGCAAAACCCAATCATTATCATTCGGTGCAAAAGGCGCTGCAGATCCTCTTGGCTTTTGTTCCCCACAACAATGACATGGGCACCACGGAAATCAGTACACAGCTTGAACTTCATAAATCGACCGTAAGCCGCCTGCTGAATGTTTTGACCCGCTACGATTTTTTACAGCATGATGCCAAAACCAGAAAATTCAGGCTCGGCTTATCCGCAGCGAAAATATGTACGGCCATAAAACAGTCTCTGGGCGAACAGCTGGTCGGCATCGCCCAGCCCCATCTCGACGGCCTGCGAAATGAAATCGGAGAAACAGTTGCATTGGAAGTATGGGTAAGGAACGCCACGATAATGGCTTATCGGGCCGAAGCCCTGCGGTTGCGGAGGGTCTATCTGCTCAGACCCGGAGACAGGGTCGATGTTCACGTTTCCGCCGGTGCAAGGGTCATCTTGGCGTTTTTGGCGCCTCACGCGGTTGATCATATTTTAAAGGGTCCCTTTAAACGCTACACTGAAAACACCATCGTCGATCCGAGTACGCTCAGGGAAAAAATCAGGAAAGCAAGAGATGCGGGTTTTGCGATCTCAAAAGGTGAACGAAATCCGGATTCCAATATTGTTGCGGTTCCGATCTTCGATTATGAAAAGAAACCCGTTGCGGCAATATCCCTGTTTACGAATACCGAAGAACTGCCGAAATTGCTGGAGGCCGATATCGTTTCAAAGCTTAAAAAGACGGCCGCACTGATTTCAGCCAAACTGCTCTATTCCGAAGAGCGTTAACCCCAATTATTCCCGTCAGCGGGATATGGATGCAAGGAACCCTATCATGAATGCCCGAATAAAAAGGTTAATGTCCAAATTAGATGTAAAGAAATTCCCCATCTGTGTGGAGAAGGCCCGGCTGGTTGTCGAATCGCTAAAGACGACGGAAGGCGAGCCGCAGATCCTCAGACGGGCCAAGGCAACTGCGGATTTTCTGGACAATCGCACGATCTTTATTGAAGACGATGAACTCATTGTCGGTAATATAGCGGCAAAGCCCATGGGAATGGAAGCGGGCACGATGGGACCGACCTGGCCCAAGGAAGACATCGAGAGCCTGAGGGCCGGGGGCCTTGACCTGTCAGCGGAAGACGAGATCCTTTTGCGATCATTAGATGATTTCTGGGCAGGCCAAGGCAGAACCCTGGATGAAAGGCAGGGACTCTATTATGACGATGAGCGCCTGTGGCCGTTTGTGCGATCGGGCATCCTTTGTCCGCCCTGGAAGGTGAAAACCGAGGGTCGCGGACAGGGTTCGGCCGGTGTGGGCTGGGGGTTGGGCCTGGCATACACATTGATTATCGTGGATTTTGCCAAGGCCCTCAACGAAGGACTCAACAAAATCATCGTTGATGCAAAAGCCGAGTTGCGTGAGCTGCGCTACTTCAGCGTCGATGACATAAAGAAACGAGATTTTTTGGAAGCGGTGGTCATATCACTATCGGCCATCGTTCGCATCGCCGAACGCTTTGGGGATCTGGCCGAACAGATGGCGGCTTCTGCAAAGGATGTCCGGCGCAAAAATGAGCTTTTGCAGATTGCGGAAGCCTGCCGCCGGGTGCCGGGTAAACCGGCCCGAACATTTCGCGAGGCGATGCAGTCTTTTTGGTTTGTCTGGCTGATGGTGCTGGGAGGCGCTTCCGGACCCGGACGATTCGACCAGTACATGTATCCTTTTTACCGGAAAGACATTGAAAAAGGGCGCATTACCGATGCGGAAGTGCTGGAACTACTGGTATGCCTGCGAATCAAACTCATGCAATACAATTTTGTCGGCGGGGGCAAACTGCAGCGCGAAAAATGGGCCGGAATGGCCCGCTGGAACAACTGGGTGATCGGCGGGGTTACCCCGGAAGGAGAAGACGCCACCAACCCATTGTCCTATTTGATTCTGGAAGCGGCCCGTGAATGCCGGACACCGCACCATACGATCACTGTCCGGGTTCATGAAAAGACGCCCGAAGATCTCATGCAAAAAGCGCTCGAAGTCGTTAAACTGGGCTTGGGATTGCCCGCTTTTATCGGGGATAAGTCATACATCAAGTACCTGACGAGCAATGGCGTCCCGCTGAAAGACGCTCGGGATTACGGGATTTCAGGTTGCCTGGATGTCAACCTTGCCGGAAAATCGAGGACATCCGCCATCGGCATGTTCATCGTCCCCCGGGTATTGGAAATTTTCATGAATAACGGCTTCGACCCGCGTCTCGATATGCAACTGGGCCCCCAGACCGGGAAATTCGAAGAATTCAATTCCTTTGAAGCGTTTATGTCGGCTTTCAAAACACAGTTGCAGCACTTCATGGGTCTTGCGGCAGAAGAGCATAACATCCTGCTCCAGGCCCATGCGCGACTGTTTCCGGATGCGGTGCACTCGGCCTTGATGGATGATGCCGTCAAGGTGGGCCGGGACGCCCTCGACCGGGTGATGCCCTTTGAAAACGGTTCGGTGCTTAACCTGGTGGGCATGATCAATGTGGTCGATTCGGTGGCCGCGGTCAAAAAACTCGTTTTCGATGAGAAAAAGATTTCGTTGCAGGAACTGAAGGCAGCCCTGGATGCCAATTGGGAAGGGGAATCCAATTCTCGCATCCGCAAGATGTGTCTGGAAGCACCCAAGTACGGGAACGGTGACATCTATGTGGATTCGATCGCGGCCGAGCTGTTTCAGTTCTGGGCCGACACGGCGGCATCATTTCCCACGGCGTGGGGAGGCACGACCAAGGCTACCGCCATTTCAATTACCGCCCATGCGCCCGGCGGCGCGATGACGGGTGCGACGCCGGACGGCCGGTTCGCCGGCGAAACGCTCGCCGACGGCTCCCTGTCCCCGGCCCAGGGAAAAGACACCAAGGGACCCACAGCCGTGTTGCGAAGCGCCATGGCCGTCAATCAGGATCCTTTTCAAGCAACCCTGCTGAATATGAAATTTGATCCTTCCGCCTTCAAGACCCAGGAAGATCTCCGCAAACTTTCGATTCTCATGCGCACGTATTTCAGCCAGGGAGGCAAGCACATTCAGTACAACGTTGTCGGTAGAGATACGTTGTTGGACAGCCAGAAACAGCCCGAAAAGCATCGCAATCTTATCGTGCGCGTGGCCGGTTACAGCGCCTATTTCGTAAATCTGGGCAAGCCCGTTCAGGATGAGATTATCAAGAGGACCGATTATAGCTCGGTTTAAGTCAAACCATCTCAAGCCGCCGGCGGACGAACACTCAATTCGAATAATAAGAAAGTGAGAAAAAAGGGAAAATGACCGACAAAAACACGGTTACCCTGATTGCGGTGGGTGATGTCGGCCCAAAGCGTGCGCGCGCAGAAGAGGTGTTCGACGCGACACGTTCGATCCTTCAAGGCGCCGACATCACCTTCGGCCAACTGGAGAGCAATCTCTCTTTGAGAGGAACCCAGCAGCTGCATATGGGATTGGGTTCGATCGC
>JASFGM010000231.1:0-5426 GCA_050123755.1 Desulfobacterales bacterium | reverse complement strand
TTGGACTCCGGATTATCTGTGTCAAAACTTTCATTGATAACAAATAGATCGTAATTGTGATAGCGCATCCTTTTGAGGGCATCGCGGGCGCTTTCGGCCTTGGTAATCTGGTATTCCATCAATTTCAGGGCTTCGGTGATGGTCGATTGCACCAATGGGTTCGACTCACACACCAGAGCGGTCAGACCTTCTTCTTCAATGAAATCAAATGGCTTCTCGCTGGCATCATAGGCGGCGTTTGAATTGGTATCGACAAAGCTGACCCTGTCGGTCGCTGCACCAATTTTTTCGCCTATTGAGATTTTACCTTTACATTTGGGACAGGGAACACTGGTTCTCCTGCCGGCGGGGATTTTTTCATCCGGTATTTTGAATTTGCTTTGACAATTTCCACAGATAATATTCATGACGGGTATTTATTAGCCTCTCTAAAGTTAGGGTTTACTGAAAATGCTTAGAAGCGGTTTCAAAACCTGATCTGAGGTTTTGAAACCACTTCTAAATATTTAGATCCTTATATCCGGCGAATGATTAAATCATCCTGATTTGGCGTAGCCTCGATCGATCTCAAGTTTTTCGATATCGGTGGTGGCCTCTCCGCGGGCACTCTTGATGGAGTCGATGCCGCGACCCACAATGCCGCGATGAGAGCAATACCCCAAAGCCGTTTCTTGGGTAATCAATCCCTGTTCATACAGCCCGACAATGTGCTGATCGAAGGTGATCATTCCAAATGCATTGCTTTTTTCCATAATCTCGTAGAAGGTTTTGCCTTCGGACTCACCGTGCAGAATTAAGTCCTTGACCCTCAGGTTGGTTCCTAAAATTTCGAACGTTGCGACGCGTCCGCCCCCGACTTTGGGCAGTAAGCGTTGGGATACAACAAAGCGCATGGTGTCGGCCAAGCGGATGCGGATCTGTTCTGCATCTTCGGTGGAAAACATACCGAGAATACGGTTTATCGTAGAGCCGGCATCAACAGTGTGCAAAGTGGTTAGAACCAAATGGCCTGTTTCCGCCGCACGCAAACCGATTTCAATGGTTTCCCGGTCGCGCATCTCACCGACCAGAATCACCTTGGGCGCCTGTCTCAAAGCCGCACGCAAGCCGTGGGCATAGTTGTCAAAATCCATTCCCAGCTCACGCTGATTAAAGGTGGATTTTTTATGTGGATGCTGATATTCCACCGGATCTTCCAAAGTAATAATATGGACGGATTTGTTTTCATTGATCTCATCCAGAATTGCCGCCAGAGAGGTTGTCTTTCCAGATCCGGTCGCACCGGTTACGAACACAATACCGTTTTTTTCCTGGGCGATCGTATACATGGTTTTCGGCAGCTCGCGTTCGTCAATCGTCGGAATTTTGGATTCCAACTTTCGCAAAACGATGGACAAATTGGAACCCTGGGAAAATATATTAACCCTGAAACGCGCTTTGCCGGGCAAACTGTAAGACATGTCGCAAGAGCCGGTCGTAAGTAGCGCCTGCGTCAGGCGGCGGTCCTGATTGATGAGGTTCATGGCAATGACTTCAGTCTGAAACGGGGTGAGAGCTTTAAAGCTGGGTTTGAGATCCACGGGAATCAGTTCGCCGGCGCTTTCCACCTGCATCGGTTTGCCGACAGTAAAGTTAAGGTCTGACACCTCCCGGTGATAATCAAGCATTTTTACAAGAATATGATCGATTTCTTGTTTTTTCATAGTGTGGCCTTTTTTTTGTTTTGGCTGATCGGTTATCTGACCAATTTATGTTTATTCAATTTGCTCCTATCAGACTTCGGTAAAGTCCGTTGGTGGTGCTTTGAGCAATGGCCTGAATTTGGCTTTTTCATTGGCTTTGGCATAGGCTTCATCGGCACTGATTTTATTCGATTTATACAACTCCATGATATAGTCATCCAGTAAGACCATGCCGTATTTTTTCCCGGTTTGAATCATTGACGGTATCTGGTGGGTCTTGCCTTCACGGATTAGATTTCGGACCGCTGGATTGGCGATTAAAATTTCAAGGGCGACGATGCGACCCTTTTTGTCAATGCGTTTAAATAGGGTTTGAGCGATCACGGCACGAAGTCCGTCCGATAGGGTAGAGCGAATCAAAGGTTGCTCGTGGGACGGGAAGACTTCGATCACCCGATCAACAGTTTTATAGGCGCTGGATGTATGCAGGGTGGAGAAAACCAGGTGCCCGGTTGAAGCGGCTTCTACGGCCAGCGCAATGGTTTCAAGGTCGCGCATTTCGCCAACCAGAATGATGTCCGGGTCTTCACGTAAGGCACCGCGCAGAGCCGAAGCAAATGTTTCGGTATGCAATCCCACCTCGCGGTGGTTTACAATGCACCCATGGCTCTGGTGGACAAATTCGATGGGGTCCTCGACTGTGATGATATGATCCTTGCGTGCACGATTGGCGACATCGACGATGGATGCCAGGGTAGTCGATTTTCCGCTACCGGTCGGACCGGTCACCAGAACCAGACCTCTGGGGAGGGTGGCCAATTTTGACACGACCGGTGGCAGCCCCAGTTGTTCGGCGGTCATGATGGTGCTCGGAATTTCCCTGAAGACGGCTCCCACGCCATTTCTTTGCATAAAAAAATTGGCCCGATATCTGGCCAGGCCCGGGATTTCATAGGCAAAGTCAATATCTCCCGTTTCCTCAAATATTTTAATCTTGTGCTCAGGAGAAATTTCGTAAAGCATGCTTCTGAGGTCATCGCTATTCAGGACCTTATACTTTACCCGTTCAATATCACCCCTGATTCTAAGTGCCGGGGGCTGACCCGCGATTAGATGAAGGTCCGAAGCCCCCTGTTCGTTCATCAATTTAAAAAACGCATCAATTTTTGCCATTAACAACTCCAGGTTTCAGAATTTTTAAAAAAAGAGCCCCAGGCTCTGATTAAAGCGCCTGAAACGAAAGCCGAACCTAAAGTCACAGATTCGGGGAGCACTGTACACCAAGCGTCTTTTGCCCCCCGCTTTCGTTTCAGGCGGTTTAATCAAGTACACGATGCTTCTGGAATTGGATCTTTAAGGCGATTTTTTCAGCAATCTGACCTTGGCATCTTCTTCGTCCGATTCCTTCGTGCCTTCTTTTCCGATTTCAAGCAGTCTGGAATGCGCTTCGATGATCGAGCTGATCTGAACTTCAATTTGGGTACGTTGCCGTTTTAACTCTGCGATATCTTCATGCAGTTGCGCTAATCGATTGTGGGCTTTGTTTAAAATTTTTTCAGCTTTAACTTCTGCCTCAGCAATGATTAGCTCGGCCGATTTACGGGCATTGTCCTTCATCTGGTCCAATACTTTTTGAGAATTTAGCAGCGCACGCTTGAAGGTCTCTTCCCGCTTTTTATACCCCTGGATTTCCAGCGATAGACGCCGGACTTCCTCGCTCAGGTTTAGGTTGCCCTTTTGCAACGTCTCAAAGGCCTCAGCCATTTGTTCAAGGAACGCATCAACTTCCCGGATATCAAATCCGCGAAATCGGGTCTTAAACTGCTGTTGTTGGATATCAAGGGGAGTAATTTTCATTGGTCTACACCTGCCTTTCTTTTCATCCCATAGATCCGGCCAATCCTTTCAAACTCTCGACCACAAATATTCGCAGAAAGATAATTATCAGAATCACAGCAATCGGAGAAAAATCCATGCCGCCGTACATCATCGGCAACCTTTTGCGAATTCTATAAAGTATCGGTTCCGTGACATTGTGGATGAATCGCACGATCGGATTGTAAGGATCCGGACTGACCCATGACAGAACTGCTCTGGCGATTGTGATGAACATAAGAGCAACCAGCGCAATATCAATCACCGTTGCCAACGCGATTAAAAGATTTCTTATGGCAAACATGTTAATCCTGACTTCTTGGTTAATTTAACAACAAAATTTTCCGGATAAATCAATGTAGGTGTTTAAAATTAATTACAAAATCCAAGAGAAGTCAAGGTATTTCATGCGAAATCAATGGGTAAGTCGCTATCCCAGGCGCGGGCAGGTGAAGTCTGCACAACAGATCCTGCGGTATTTTGTAACCGGTCGGTGAGCGAGTATCCCCTTGAACAGAAGCCGTATCGCTTGATGCATTGATACGTTATCCACCTGAAGGCGATCGTATTTGACAAAGAACAAGGGTTTTTGACCCTGTCATTACAAAGCTTATATCGGGCTTCAAAGGCAAAAACTTAAGCCCAGATATTCGCGTGCCGCAATTCGGAACCTTATTATGGAAAGCGGTATAATTCCAATATGTTAATGATTATTAAGAATATCACATCCTTAACCTGATTGCAAATATCCGGGTGTGGATCGACTTTAGGGGGGCCGTTTAGAATTAGGTAGGAGCTGGCGGAACCATGTGGATTTTAGATTTTGGATTGCGGATTGAAAAACGACAGCCCAATTGTGAAGCTGGCCGGTCTGTTTTAAATCCGAAATCCGAAAACCGCAATCCGCAATCTAAAATCTATAGCCTATCCGCCGGCAATCATCGGAATCAAAAAGACCTCGGCATCATCGGGAACGAATGTATGCTCGAAATTGGGTCGGGTTACATACTGCTTATTTATACGGACAACGGCATAGGGGTGCGGATCCTTAAGCGCAGCGAGCAGGTCTGAAACCGTCATGCCTTCCCGCCAGGCCATCTGCTTGCCGGCCACCTGAATCATGAATTGACCCCGTTTGCTTTGAGTAGCTCGATCACTTCTTTAAAATCAATCCCGAGCCGCTTGGCGGTTTTCTGGGTCGGAACACCGTCCGATGTCCATCCTCTGCGTTTATACACGGCATCCTTTAACTTTTCGTATTGCTCTTCGCGGTGTTTGCGCAGGGTGGCGATTTTTTCAGCGGTACTTTTTCCGTCAATAGCCACCTTGTAAGTTTTGACAAGCTGATTATCGTAACGCTCTGCCCGGGATTCGTATTCATCCTCTGTGACGGGACCCACAGCCCGGTAAGGGATAGCGTCATGCTGGCGGCGGCCAAAACCCATTCGCAGATTAAATATCCGCTGAAAGTTATAGACGGTTTCACTCATTTTAATCAGATCGTCGGGGCCCACTTCGTTGCCGGTAATGGCGCTGAAATAATCCGCGTACCATTTGACATGTTTTAGCACTTTGGCCGGTTCGGCGGTATCTTTATTGTCTTCCGGTATAATGTCGTTCCAGGGCAGTTTACACAGGCCGCAGAGCCCGAACCATGTTCGAAACATGGGGAACCAATGCAGCGCCTCGGCCTTCTGATCGAAGGTCGGAATAAAGTTGTGAACCATATCCAGGAAGATCAGCCAGGCCTCGTCATGTTGGGGGCCTTTTAGCGCCAGCCCGTAGCCGCCCTGCTGGGCTAATGATTCTTTGGTCATATATTCTGAAAACTCCAATCCTTTGGCTTCCATTCCGATGTCTTGCATGATA
>JASFGM010000230.1:0-5434 GCA_050123755.1 Desulfobacterales bacterium | reverse complement strand
CGGTTAGGCTTCCTACGTTCCTTGAAACGACACGGTGTTGCATCAAAGTTTTCTTCCGTGAATTAGCCCCCAGTTCCGGCCGGGGCTTCACCCGCCGCCCATGAAATGGGTATTGAATTGTCAAGGAGCTAAATCCAGATTCAAGGGTTTATAATTGTGTCATTTCCCTCAAATATTTTGTGTCAAATCCCACAATATTACTTCCCCAATTAATGCTGAAAAAGTCAATTTCAAGCTAACCGTTTGATATCAATTGATTATATCGAATCCTTTTATTTCGGCATCTGTTTTGCTTATATAAGAGTGGAATCTTATTGAAGTAATCAAATTCTCTCATGATAAAGCCAAACCCTTCGCGAGAAGGGGACGGAAAGCCACGGGTCTTAAAGAGATAGCCGGGTTGCCTGAGTATTGTAAAGGAAGCCGGGTTGCTCTTGGAAACAGGGTGGCTCGGCTTTTTAGGTTATGGCGGATTGCAGTCTTAACAATAAACCAAACAACAATTATGGAGCTGAAAATGGAACTTAAGATTTTATTGATCTTCGTTGTCATTGTAGGGATTGCAGGCATTTTATACAAAATCATTATGAAGAAGCTTAGCCAGTGGGTGCCTAAATAAGCGATAGGGATTCCCTCAAGCTCTACCATGGCCAATTTTTTAAAGAACTGGATTCTGACTTGAATTAGGTAATAGGGAGCATGCATGATGACTGAATTTGATCGAGATAAAATTGATGCAGTTTATAAATATCTTTCTATTGGATTCCCCGGACTTCCGATAGAACACACCCATGATGAAGACCGCATGGCACCAAAATTTAGCGTTGAAAAAGATGATGAAAAATATGTCGTAATATTTATTAAAAAATATTGGGATAGGTGTGACGCTGGTACTTTATTCAAGCACCTTAAAAATTTAGATGTTGCTAATGCTTTGCGTAAAAATCCCAAGGAAAATATCATCGTCAACCAAAGTATCAGTTTGGGTTTTGAGCCTAAATAAGAAGCCCTTTCAATGTGAGCCCTCACCTACCCGAAGGATTAAAGATTTTCAAAGAACCGGCTTTTCTCACACTCTGGTACTACCCCATTCAAATTAGACTTTTTATTAAAAAAAACTCGAGGCAGACCGTGTACGTTCGTCTCCGTTATTCTCCATTCGTCTTTATTCTTCCCTGATAGAGTTTTTTAGATCTCAAACCCCATTTTCACAGACCTGATTGATCTGGTGTTCAAGTAACCATTTCTTCACCGATATGGGAGAAAATTTCTTAACAGGTGGATTGGGGCTTCGAACCGGCATCAATCAATCTTGCCGGTCTCCATATAATGGGTGATTTTGCCGGCTTTATAGGTTTGATTGAAAGCGGCAACCACTTTTGGATCAAATTGGGAACCGGCACCTTCGTTGATTATTTTAATAATGACCGGATCTTCCATTTTTTTGCGGTAGGCGCGATCAGAAGCCATGGCATCGTAAACATCAGCCACCGATAAAATACGGGCTAAAAAAGGGATATCCTGTTGCTTGATACCATCGGGGTAGCCGGTGCCGTCAACGCGTTCGTGATGGCGGAGAATAATTTGCCTTTCTTTTTCCCACAACCCCAACTGCTCGAGAATATTGGCCCCGATGACCGGATGATCCTTGATTTTTTCAAATTCATCGTTGGTCAACTTACCCGGTTTAAGAAGGATGTCATCCCGGATGCCGATTTTACCGATGTCGTGCAGTTGACCTGCAAAATTGAGAACATCCAGTTCTTCTTTCGAGCAACCGATGTGCTGGCCTAAAATCAAGGACAGTCCTGTAACCCGGCTGGAATGTTGCTGGGTATATAAGTCCCTGGCTTCTACCGCCTTTACAAAGGCGTAAAGGGTCGCAAAAAGATTTTCATATATATTTTCATAAAGCGCCAGGTTTTCGATGGCCTGCGCTGCGCTTTGCGCTAAAAATGAAAGATAATAAAGATCTTTTTCGGCAAAGCGCTTTTGCCCTTGATTCACGATGGCGGTGATCACACCAAAAACCTTATCCCGGATTTTTAAAGGCACAATCATGGCCGAGTTGATTTCAGCCGGCAAACCGTTGCTTCCGATGTTTTCAGAAATCAATAGCGGAATCTGATCCGAGACGACTTCCATTATCAGTGCGGATTTTAGGGGCTGCAAGGCGGCAGTGACCGGCGTCTGCGGGTCCTCATAAGCGGTTTTCCAATTCGGTGAAGCGGCGGAAGAGAAGGATTCAGTTGATGATGATGACACTTTAACCGGTTCTTGAACGGCTTCATTGATCACATAAAAGTGGGTCTGATCAGCATGGCCAATCTCCAATGCCATGTCAACAGCCCGTTTGAACACATCGGTGCTGGAGCTGATGGTGGTAAATTTGCTCATTATTGCGTTAAGAATATTAAGTTCTTCGACCTTATAAATTAATTCCTGATTTAATTTCTCCAATCTCCTTTTGCTTTCAACTTCCTTTTTTAGGAGAACATTTTCGACAAATAGTTTGCGTTGTTGAATCACCCGCTGGACGCTCAATTCCATCTGGTTTAAATTGACCGGTTTGATCAAGAAATCAACCACGCCGTTTTTTATGGTCTGGATGGTGTTTTCCAGGGAGGGATAGCCGGTCATCACGATCACCGGCATGGTATTGTCGTTTATTCTGATTTTTTCGGCAAGCTCGAGCCCGTTCATTTCGGGCATATTGATGTCGGTAAAACAACAGTCTACAGTTTCATGTTCAAGAATATTAAGCGCTTCATGGCCACCTTTGGCTGTGAGCGTCTGGTACCCTTTGCGCTGAAAGTATTCGGCGGAAACGCTTAAAATACTCTCTTCGTCATCGACAAACAGGATGGTTTCTTTTTTTTCACTATCCATTGGCAAGATTCTGAAACGCTCATTTTAGGTTAGATATAATTTCAAGAGGTTACAATCATAGTTGCCTGCCAAAGCCGTTATGTGTGATATCGACACTTTGGGCAAAAACTTTAGCCGCATGCATCCCGGTACTTGCGGATAGGTATTGCCTTATTTTTAGAATCATGACAGAAAACAGCGGATGAATTGAAGAATGAATATTGAAGATTGAATATTTGTGGATGTCGCTTGCGCTCCGTCGGTTTTATAAATTGGTTTTTGTATAATTGATCCGCCGGCTTCCGGCTTGTAGAGCCTACAGCTCGGAGAGAGGCGAACCTTAAATATTCATTATTCAATTTTCAATTTTCAATCCATAGACACCTGGTAAACGGCTATTGCCGGGTAATGCACCAAAAATTACAATCTATTATGAATATGCTTACTGATGAATCAAGACCCCTCAGAATCTGCCTTTTAAGCTACCGGTGCAATCCGCATTGCGGCGGACAGGGCGTTTATCTGAAAAATTTAAGCCGGGCGCTAAAAGATCTCGGGCACCAGGTAGAAGTTGTCGCCGGCCCCCCTCAGCTGAACCTTGATAGCGACATACCGGCCTATCAACCTGCATCCCTTGATCTGTATAACCCGGATAATCTGTTCCGGATGCCATCTTTAAAAGAACTTTTAGAGCCGATCAATCTGATTGAATGGTTGGGAGTTTCTACCATGGGATTCCCGGAGCCCTTTACCTTTGGGTTGCGGGCGCGTCAATTCTTGCGGAATAAGCGCCGTAATTATGATATCGTTCACGACAACCAGGGTCTGTCATATGGTTTGATGACCATAAAAGATTGGCTGCCCACCCTTGCCACCATTCACCATCCCATCACCGTTGATCGTAAAATCGCCGTCCGCTCCGCGCCGACAATATGGAAAAAGATGCAACAGTGGCGCTGGTATTCGTTTGTCGGCATGCAAAAACGCGTTTCCAGAACGCTTCCCCATATCATCACCGTATCAAAAGCGGCCAGTCTAGATATCGCCCGTGATTTTAATATATCCCCGGATCGATTCAGAATTATACCCAACGGCATTCGCACCGATCTTTTTTATCCGATGCCTGAAATCCCCCGTGAAAAAAACCGGCTCATTGTGACCAACAGTGCCGATATGCCTTTGAAAGGACTTTATTTCCTGCTGCGAGCGGTTTCAAAAGTCGCTCAAACGCACCCGGTCAAACTCACGGTTGTCGGAACGCCTCAAAAAAACGGATATAGCCAGGGATTAATTCAAAAGCTGGGCATCGAAAATCTAGTCACATTCACCGGTCGGATTGCCAACGCGCAGTTCGTGCGCGAATATGCACGGGCTGCAGCCGCCGTTGTACCGTCAGTATATGAAGGATTTGGCTTGCCGGTGGGTGAAGCCATGGCATGCGCTGTGCCGGTGATCAGCACCAGCGGCGGAGCTCTGCCCGAGGTCGTCGGTGATGCCGGAATCCTGGTGCCACCGGCTGACCATCACGCCCTTGCCGACGCCATTGTGACGATCCTGGACCAACCGCAGCTGGCCCAAAAATTAGGGCGGGCCGGCTACCAGCGCGTGCATCAACATTTCACGTGGCTGAAAGCCGCCGAAAAAACCGTCGCAGCGTATCGCGAGACGATTTATGATCACGGTAGATTTTAACAGGCTAGACATCAAAACCGGCTGCCGGATCCTGGATATCGGCTGCGGATCAGGCCGGCACACCTGTGCCGCTTATGGCTTCAAAAATACGGTAACCATCGGTGCGGACTTGAGCCATGCAGCGCTCGTCGAAGCCAGGGACAGGTTAAGATTTCACGATCAACTGGGTGAAACCGGAGGCGGTATTTGGGGTCTGACGATGGCGAATGTAAGCGGTCTGCCGTTTAAAGACGATTTCTTTGATCTTGTCATTTGTTCCGAAGTATTAGAACACATCCCCGAAGACGAAAACGCCGCAAGCGAAATCATCCGGGTCTTAAAGACGGGGCGCAATCTTGTGGTGAGCGTCCCGCGTTTTTTGCCGGAGCGCATCTGCTGGGCACTCTCATCCGAATACCGTAATTCAAATAACGGTCATATCCGGATATACAGAAAAAAGAAGCTCATTGCTTTGCTGGAAAATTGTGGCGTTAAACGCTGGGCGCTTCATTATGCGCACAGCTGGCACACACCTTATTGGTGGCTAAAATGTTTGCTGGGACCCGATCGCGAAAACGCCGCATTGGTCAACCTTTACCATCGCTTTTTGTCCTGGGACATCATGAAAAAACCGAAACTTGTCCGATGGATGGATAAATTGATGAATCCGATTCTGGGGAAAAGTCTGGTGGTTTATTTTCGGAAAGAAAATTGAAGCGTTTCGAGTTCCGGGTTGCGGGCTGCGAGTTCCCTGTTGCGCGTTACGGGTTACGCGTCTCGCGTCTCGGAATTTTGATTTTCATGATTTTTGGTCAGAAAATCTATTTCCATTCTTTTTCTACATACTGGATAAACTTATTAACTTTGCTGCCTAGTTCATCATATCTTTCGAGAA
>JASFGM010000229.1:0-5451 GCA_050123755.1 Desulfobacterales bacterium | reverse complement strand
ACTGAGCTCGCAGAACCGTGCCGCGGCCGGCATGCTGCAGGATCCGTTTATTCTCGCCAGAGGCGGTGGCGGTGGCGGTGCTGGCGGCTCCGGCGGCGGTGGCGGTGCTGGCGGCTCCGGCGGCGGTGGCGGAAACTGCGATGGAAACGGCGGCAGCTCGGTAGACGGCAAGGGACCTCAGGGCGGCCAACAATCGGGCAGCGGCACGGGCAACTTCCAAAACCAAGCACAGCAACGCCATCAGCTGAGATTACAGGAGCGAAAGCAGCTGCAGGAGCAGAAACAGGAGCAAGAGCAGTTACATCAGCAACTGCATGAGCAACAACAAGTACAGCAAAGGCTGCAGGTCCGGCAGCAACTGCACGAGCAGCAGCAAATGCAGGAACGACAGCGATTGCACGAGCAGCAGAAGGGGGGGCAGCCCGAATAATCGCCCCTCAAACGGTCTTAAAGTCACCCGCTGACGGCCCGCAAAAACCCATGGCGGCCAACGGGTCTGACTTAAACCCCAAGCGTTTCCCCTCCGCCCGGACCCGGGCGGAGGTTTTTTTTACCCACCTGTGTCATGACACACAATGTGCGCCCGGGTGACAATTATTCGGTTATGATCGATATGCAAAACAAAGCGTCCACCCTAACCGAGACGATACCTTTTCTTTAATACGTCTGACAGACGGTTGATCGATTCAAATGCTTTTTCGACCGTTTTTTCCTTATCCGGATTGACCAGACAGCAGGTGGCCGGAGAAAGCTGGCTTTTCGTCAGCAGGTATTCGATATCGATACCTTTTTTACCCAGGATTTGCCAGACCCTTTCCATTTGGGCAATCAGAGAATCATTGCTTTCTTTGTCAAAAAATTCCGTTCCGGTGGGCACAATTCCCCAGACAAGCACGCCGCCCTTTTCGATAAAACGCTTAATCGAGGAAGCATAGGCAGAAAAAATCTCGGCGTTGGTGTAGATATCCATCGACAAAATATCAAGATCCAGGCCCAGTAAAAAATCCCAGTCCGGATTGCCGCACAGATGAATGCCGCGCGGCCGATCCACCATGGAAAAAAACAGATCCAGATCTTCTTTGGCCTTGAGATCCCCATAGCCGGCCATGGCCGAAAAAAGAAACTGCAGCCCGGGTTCGTCGATGAACATAAATGCATTTGGGTTCATCGCCTTGAGACGCTCCAGCTGGACATTGATGCGCCTGGCTAAAAACTCCAGCATAAAAGGCCGCACCGTGTCATCAAACAAAATCGGGCGTTCATTCTGATCGAGGATATTAAATCCGAAACTGATGGGACCTTCAAGCTGGCCCCGAATTGCCGGGCGATCCGATAGATTCAGGGATAGAAAGCGATGATAGACAACCGAATAGGTTTCACTGATATCAAAGTATTGCGGCTCTTCAAAGTGGGCCATGGTTTCTTCGAGTTCATCGATAAATTTTTCCAGTGAAAACCGCAGGGTCCGGTTTTCCATATCCAGCAGAATGCCCGGGAAATGCTCGGCCGCCTGTACGTACATATCTTCATAATAACTGTAGTTGGGCAGCTGGGGCCAGAACGGCACATCCAGCGACAAGGCAACCTCGAGGGCGCGCTCAACATCGGTATGCGGCATGACCGCCATGGCGGTTGTCAATAAATCACCTGGAATCGTCAATTGTTTTTCCTTTCTTAATCCGGTGTGAAAGGCAGGAAGGTAAAATAACAAAGGGAATCCAACCCTGGCGGATTCCCTTTGTTAATTTTTGGGGCCGATAACGTTTTATAATTTAAGGGACCGGCATGTTACAGAGAAATGAATTAAGCTGATCGCCATTACGCTTTTTTTTCTTTCAGATCTAATGTTTGCTTGACAATGTTTTTAACATGCCCGTAATTAATCACTCTTTGCAGCATGATCTTGTTGGCCATAACCGGTCCGGCACCGTGCCAGGTGGCGACACCATGCTGGCCCGCTGTCCAGTGTTGTAAGAGTTTATGGACTTTCATAATATTTTCGGTGGGCACATCCGAACCGAAGCTGTAAAACTCCTCTACATAATCTTTAACTTCGGGATTTTTCAATTCTTTTAAGGAAGGCATGGTTACAATCAATCCACCGCCGATGTCGCCGGCCAAAGCCATAACCCGCCAGAAGGCATTGCAGATATTTAACTTGGCAACGTTGCTCATGAGCTCATCCGGCAAGAAAACGCCCGACCCGGGGGGTTCTTCGGCACCCTCGGTGGCGGAGGCCAAACCACAGGCCCGCCCTGTTTCTCGCAAGACGACCATCTCCATCAACTGATCATTGATATGGGCGGCCTTTTCAAGTCCCTTGTATTCCTGGATCAATTTGGAAGCCCCGATGATCTGATTCATGAAGCCCACCTTGCAGGTGCCGCCACAGGTCATACGGTGAGTCTTGGCAAATCGGCTCACAAATTTTAAAGAATAGTCGTATTCGCCGCAATGAAAAACTCGCTCCCAGGGAATAAATACGTCATTAAAAATAACCATGGATGTTTCTCTCTGCCCAAACACGGGATTTCCAAGCTCTGCAAGATCATCGGCTTGATCCCTCTCCGCGGAATAAGGTGAATACTGGCACACATAGGTAATCCCATCTGCATCTGTGGGCGTCGCAAACGCGATGGCATAGTCTTCCTCGCCCTTTAAATGGGCGGCCTGGGGCAAAACCACCAGTTCATGACTGGCAAAGGCCCCGCTGATATTTATTTTGGCCCCACGAACAATGATACCGTCTTTATTTTGATCCACCCGTTTTAATGAAAGATAAGGATCAGGCCAGTCCAACGTCTTCTGGTTGCGTTTCCCCCTCGGTTCTGTAAGCGCACCGGCGACGGAAAGATCTTTGCGCTGTACCATCTTAAGGTAGTCCATGAAGCGGGGATGATATTCCGTGCCCAAATCCTTATCCATCTCCCAGCACGTACTGGCCAGGGAATGAAAAGCATCATATCCAACACACCGATAAATACAGGTTCCCAGCATTTCAGCAGTAAACGTACCCGCTTGGGCCTTTTTAACCAAATCTTCAATACTGCCACTTAAGTGGGTGTAACGGTTGACCCGATCGTCTATAAGCGGCGAATAACAGGACATGATATCCTCATATTTTGGATCCAAAGCCCATGCATAGCTGGCCTTATTTGCCTCCACCACCGTCCGGGTATTTTTGTTCTCCAGGATATTGTCTACCAATTTTCCATTCATAAATACCTTGGGCTTCATCGATTTCAGACTCGCTTCAAACTGATCGGGTGTCATCAGAGCCATTGCGATCTCCTTTCAACATAAAATTAAATTCAGGTTATGACCTGTTTTCGTATTCTTTTATGATTTGTTCTATTTCAACCTGGATAAACTGGGTGTGTGATTCTGCCTGTTCCGGCGTCATCACCGGAATGCCATCAGATAGTTCCATTAGTTTCTCTTCTGCGATCCCGGTGGTTTTGCTGATCATAAACATTTCGACTTCGCCATTTTCCGCTATATAGCCGCAACCACCGGCAACTCCCAAAAATTCACCATTTACAAAAATAGGCACCACAAGTTTCATCAACCCGGCATCACATTCGGCGACGACCGGTTGATGCGACCGTTGCGCCTGGGCGGCTATATTTTGATGGGCAACGGCACAAATATAGTCCTGGCCCTTTGGATCGGCTTTGATGACCGGACAGAGTTTATTGGCCCAGCGTTTAAAATCCGTAATGCGCACCCCGTCAACATCAAATACAGAAGCATTTAGACCGGAGCGTTCATTGATTTTTTGTTCGAGTTCAATCCATGTTTTTAGTGGTGCGATGTCCGTAAGTTTCATTGATTGTGTACCTTAAGCAAGGGATTCGCCCGGCATTTTATGCCGGGCTTAGTTTCTGTTTTTGGTTGTTAGATAAGTTATCCAAATGCCAAATATGGAAAATCGATCAACTGGTGGCACAATTTAGAAGCCCAGCGTGCTCGCACTCGCCTCCGCTTCCAAATGTTCTTCCCATTTTTGGTAACAAATAATGCATCCAACGGGTCGCATCACCCAAAACGTTTAGCCAATCGTATTCTTGACGATACCAATCAATTTTTCCGGATCAAATGGCTTTTTAACAAACGCCACCGCATCTTTAATGGCATGGTCGCCGTCAATCCCGCTGACGACGATTATGGGGATGTCCTTTAATTTTTTGTCCTTTCGAAGCTTGCGGTAAAATCTGGGACCCCACTCACCCGGCATTTGCAAATCAAGGCAGATAAGATCCGGGTTTTCCTTTTTAACAACATCCAAGCCTTCCATGCTGCTGGAGGCACTGCAGGATTCATAACCGTTGTCGCTAAATACAGCCATAAGATATTTGACGACCACCGGATCATCATCAATGATCAAAATCTTTTTGGGCATGGCTTTCCTCTCTTTCAGGCCGGATCGAGTTCAAGCACTCGATCCGGAGTTAACAGTTATTTGTTATTTGTTATTAGGATTTGATAACTGATTATTGATTAAGATCGAGTTTAATCCTTTTAAACGATTAACCAATAACTAATAACGAATAACTTCTAGCTCCTGACATGGCATTGGCCGCACATGATAGGGCCTTTCTTGTTTTGAAGATGGCATCCTTTGCAGTTCGTATGGAATGCTTTTCTCAGGCCCAGTGGGTTACCAGAGCCTTCTTCATCATGACACTCGGAACAACTCTGGTCTTCCGAAGACTCATCTTCCAATTTCTTTCCGTTTTCATAAATATGGTGGCATTCATTGCATTCTTCTATCTCAGCCATTTCGTTGTGCTCATCATGTCGAAAGACAGCCGGGGGACGCTGTTTTTTGGTATAGCCCTCGCTATCAACCACCTCCATATCTTCCTGTGAAAATGCGGGTATCAGTAAAACACCAACGAGCAGGGGCGCAATCAGGAGGAATATTCCGTTTTTCATCATGCTGTCTCCATTTTTTATAAAGGTTCAAGGTTCAGGGTTCAGGGTTCAGGGTTGGCGCCAGATCTTAAGCCTCGATTCGTTAACCCAGAACGCAGAACCCTGAACCCCTGAACGGCTTTTCTTAAGCCGGTTTTTCCATTACTTCATACAAAATATCACCGATAAATTTAATCTTCAAGTCGAGCCCATAGTGGTGGTTGATATCCTCAAGACCGCTGTGACAGTTATGGCATGGGGCGATCAGTATTTGGGCGCCTCTGGACTTGGCCTCGAATAACTGCTCTGCCTTAATGCGGTTGCCTTTTATACGCGTTGTTTTGTAAGGCGGTCCGCAATTAATCACCCCACCCCCGGCACAGCAACAGTAATTGTGCTCGCGGTTGGGGTGCATCTCGACCAGTTCCTCACAGATGGCATTGACGACATAGCGGGCTTTTTCGGCCAATCCCCCTCCTCTAACCACGTTACAGGGATCGTGCAGGGTAACGGGCTCTTCAAATTTTTTGGAGA
>JASFGM010000228.1:0-5499 GCA_050123755.1 Desulfobacterales bacterium | reverse complement strand
AGACTGCTTTCTGCCCTCAATCATCTGTTTGCTGACACCCGAAACCTGAAACCTGAAACCATAGACATTGTGTTGTTTAAAGAACTCAACTGAACTAAAATATACCACACGACTTTTGTAACATTTTTGTGGGACATTACATTAGGATATGACCTTGAAAATATTCACAGGATTCAAAAAGCTTGCTATCATAACTGTTGTTATATCGGGTTTGGGGGTTATCGCAAATTGGGCTTTACCGTCAGGCCCATCGTACCAACCACTCCCATATCAGAAACAGTCCAAACAACACCCTATAGTGGTTGCACAGAGCGACACCCGGCCAACAACCAAAGCAAAGACCGCACCGTCATCTGAAAGCAGCGCGTCAGAATCCGAAACCCCGGAAAAGAAAGAATCAGCCGAGGCCCGGGAAAAGCCGCTTAAAGAGTTTCGTCCGTCTGAAAGAATTGAAGCGGAGCAGGCCGTGGATTTTCCGTATGATATTTAGGGTTGCATCCTGCCATTAATTTGCAAGACACGGATTGATTTTAACAATCTTATTTTTCAAAGGTAAAGGTGTCGGGTTTCAGGTGTCAGGAAGATACAGAAGACAGGAAACAGATGACAAATCACAGAAATCAATTTCTGATATGTCACCATTGCCCTGACACCTGAACACTGAAACCTGAAACCGTAAACATTGGGTCCTTTGTAATATTTTTAGTGCAACGTGACACGGCTATCCAAGAATGTATCTAACGCCTAACCATTATGGACAAATGCCATGAAACGAGACTTCCCTTTTTCGTTTGAGTTTATTTATCAGGTGTTTTCGTTGATCGTAATCGTGATTATCGTGCATGCCATCTATGTGGCTGTAATTCGACCCAAGGCTGACGCGATCTTAGCCAAGCAGGCCATTCAGATGGCGGAAGACAAGTCCCAGGTAATGGAGAGATCGGTTTTTGTGTTAATCCGTGATTACGAACAGGAAGCATGTTTTATTCTGATGTTCTGGGCCATTGCAATCATGGGGTATAAGGCCTTTAAAACCTCCCGACAGCGGGCGTTGCTGCAGATGGACCTGATCCCGTTGGATGAAGGTGTGCGTATTCTGCCTGAAGACACCCGCGATGTGTCCAGGCAGATTCAAGCCCTGCCGTCGCAGCAACGCGGGGCTCTATTGCCCCGAGCGCTGCTGGCCGGCTTACAGCGGTTCAGCACCACCCGCAACATCCAGGATGTTGCCAGCGCCACCCATGCTTACTGCGATTCGGAAGCCGAGCGGCTCGAATCCGAGTTGTCCATGATTCGCTATATTGCCTGGGCAATTCCATCAATCGGATTTATTGGTACGGTTCGAGGGATCGGAGATGCACTGGGCCAGGCGCATAAAGCCATTGAAGGCGACATCTTTGATGTTACCCGCAGCCTGGGCGTGGCGTTTAACTCGACCTTGATTGCACTGTTAATCAGCATCGGCCTGATGTTTCTGCTGCATCAATTACAACAGCAGCAGGAGCGCTATGTGCTGGATACAGAGTCGTACTGCGATGAAAATCTAATCAGCCATCTTTATACCAAATAATCGCGCGTTTACAGTTGGTGTATTGGAGTCGTTCATTATCATAGTTTTGGGTATTAAAAATTAACCGGTGTCAGTGTTCAGGTGTCCGGTGTCAGCATCAGACATAGCTGAATTTCAGCAAGCTCAATTCTGACACCTGAACACTGACACCTGAAACCTGAAAATATTCTAAATTAATATTAAGCTTGGAATCCCAAGTATTGAATGTTGATTTAGGGAAACGAAAGTACGCGTATGAGCCTATTAGGCCTTGAACTCAGTGACGCCGGTATCCTGGTGGCCGGAACCGAACCGGCCGGATTGCTGAAAGTCGACGGAAACAGCGTTGAGAGTCCCGGGTTTGCGCTGCCGGAAAAAAATGGGTTGGCGGTCGGCCGGGCTGCTGAAAGCAAAGCCCACCTTTATCCCCGTCAGATTCTCAATCACTTCTGGGACCAGTTAAATACCGAGCCATTGGAACAACCCAGCCCGTTTGCACAAAATCACGCTGAAATTGCTTTCGAACACGTTGCCCGCATCTGGGAAGCCGTCAAACATCATGGACAGGAAATGGTTATTGCTGTTCCGGGTTTTTATACCCGGGAGCATTTGGGATTTATTTTAGGAATTGCCCGTGAATTGTCCATCCCGGTGAAAGGGTTTGTTTCCATGGCAGTTGCCGCTGTTCCGGATCGACTGCCTGAAGGACTGTTGCTGCACCTGGATATGCATCTGCACCGCTTTGAAATTACCCGCCTGCAGCGGACGCAACAGTTAAGCCAGAAAGATACAGCATCCTCGCAAGGGAATGGCCTGAGCAAACTGTATCGCGGATGGGTGGATGCCATTGCAGAAGAATTTGTCCGCAGTACGCGTTTTGACCCTTTGCATCAGGCCGCCAGCGAACAGGAGTTATACGATCGGCTGCCCGGCGTTTTGAGACAGCTTAACCAAAATCCCAGCGTTCACTTTGAAATGACGGGCGGCTCCAAGGTATATCATGTAACGCTGACCCGAGACCTCTTTTACAAAAAGGCGGCGCCGGTGTTTCAAGAAATTCAGCGTCTGATTGGCCGCTTTTATGACCGTTTTGTGAAAAATGCACCCGGAGCGGTCCTTATGCTCACAGATCGGATCGCGCGCTTGCCGGGCATAACCCATATGCTGAGCGCTATTGAAAATTGCAAAATAATCGAACTGGCGCCCGGATGCGCGGCCCTGGGCATATTTCGATTCGAAAATCAATTGATTGCACAGCAGCCCGGAGGCAGCGCCCCTTTTCTGACCACGCGCCCGCAACCGGCTGAAGATCCGATTTCAGATGCAGCACCCCAGCGACATCCGCAGACGCAGCAGCAGCCGACCCACATCCTATACCGCAATCTTGCATACCCCATAACCGCAAAGCCCTTAATCATCGGCCTTGAACGGGTTGCAGACGGATCCGGCATCCAAATCGAGGGACAAATCGCCGGTGTTTCCCGAAAACACTGCGCGGTTCAATTGCGCGGAAACGAGGTTGTCCTGAATGACTACAGCACCTTTGGCACATTCGTAAATGAAAACCCGGTCAATATAAAAACCCTTTTGTCACTCGGTCAGATCATTCGGGTCGGAACGCCGGGTGAAACGCTTAAACTCATTGCCTGCATGGATCGGCCTGCTGATGAAACGTAGACAAGTCAATATTTTCAGCTTATCCTTTCTTGATATCATTACCTGCGGACTGGGGGCGATCATCCTTTTGTTTGTGCTGGTCAACGCCAAAAGTACCGCGCAGCGGAATTCGATTACATCGGATTTTCGCGCTGAGGTCGACCGCATGGAGCAGGAAGTGCTCGAAGGCCAAAAAGACCTTATACAGGCCCGCAATTCAATCGAGCAAACCGAAACGGATCTGGTGCGCACAGAGGGTCTGGCGCGCCGAATCATAGAAATTCTTGAGCAAAAAAAGATTGAGTTGTCCGACAGGCAGGATGACACCCTGGCCACCAAAACGCACGTCAATAAATTAAAATCCGACCTGAAATCTTTAGAAGAAGAGCTCAAGCGGCTGAGAGCCGGTGCCAAGACTCAGGACGACATGGGCACCCGGCTGCGAAAATTTCCCGGACACGGAGACCGTCAGTATTTAACCGACTTAAAGATGGGCGGCAGACGAATTTTTATTTTAGTCGATGCCTCAGCCAGCATGCTCGATGAAACCGTGGTTGGAATCATCCGACGACGAAACCTGAGCACAACGGAAAAAATAAAATCCGTCAAATGGCAGCAGGTGATCGCCACCGTTAATTGGTTAACCACCCAGCTTCCGCAAGCAAGCAACTTCCAGATATATGCGTTTAACGAAACCGCCGGCCCTCTTCTTAAAGGCACCCAGGGAACCTGGCTGGAGGCCGGCAATCTCGAGCAATTAAATCAGAGCGCAGATAGCCTGCGCAACATCGCTCCGGAAAAAGGCACCAGTCTTTTAAATGCAATTACCGCTATGGGCGCAATGAAGCCGGCTCCCGATAACATTTTTTTGCTGACAGACAGCCTGCCGACGATGGGATCAAGCAAACCCTGGCGCAAGCGGGTCAGCAGCAAAAAACGCTTAAGTCTGTTTAATGAAGCGATTCGCAAACTCCCGCGGGCACCGGTCAATATTATTTTGTACCCGATGGAAGGTGATCCGCTGGCTGCCGATGCATACTGGCGCCTGGCAAAGGACACCCGCGGTTCATTCTTTTCGCCTTCAAAAGATTGGCCCTGATGGATTTCGGATTTCGGATTTATCGAATGGAGCAATGCAGATTAAACGATGAAAAAGCAACGACGTGACATTCAGATATTCAGTTTGTCTTTTCTGGACTGCATTTGCTGTGGGTTTGGAGCGGTCATCCTGCTGTTTGTATTATCCAAATTCGCCGAACCGCTCATAATTGAAGAAGTAAAAGAAGACCTCGAGGCCCAAATTATCCGACTTGAAGAAGAACTTGTCGAAATACGGGGTGAAACCGCCATTATTAATCGTGATTTAACGGCCAAAAAAGAGCAGCTGTCAAAAGAAAAAATCCGGCTGGCGCGCTTGCAGGGAGATCTGTCTAAAATTAAGGGCCAATTTGCAGCTTCAAAAGACACCGCCCAGGTCCAAAACATTATTGAAGGTCAGCTGGCCAGCGCCATGCAGCAATTAACCGAAGAGATGCGGCGTCTGTTAAAGACCCGACCGCGAAAAATTGATCGCTCCATCGGCGGTATCCCGGTGGACAGTGAGTATATTATTTTTATTATCGATACATCGGGCAGCATGCAGCGCAACGCCTGGGGTCTGGTACAGAAAAAACTGAGAGAAACCCTGGACGTATATCCGAAGGTCCAGGGCATACAGATAATGAACGACATGGGCGAATATATGTTTTCTCAATACAGAGGAAAATGGATTCCCGATACACCGGCGCGTCGCCGGGCCATCATTTCCAGACTGAGTGCCTGGCAAGCCTTCAGCAATAGTAGTCCGGTCGAGGGTATCACAGCAGCCATTCGAACCTTTTATGCAACGGATAAAAAAATCAGCCTTTATGTTTTTGGCGATGAGTTCAGCGGCCTGCGGATGCAGCCGGTCATTGATACTGTCGATCGAATCAATAAACGCACAAGAGATGGTTCCAGGCGAGTGCGCATTCATGCCGTCGGTTTTCCGGTAGTAATGACAAAAACCCGCGTTCGCGGCAATACCGGTGAACGTTTTGCCACCTTAATGCGTATTTTGTGTCAGAAAAATGGTGGGACCTTTGTGGGGCTGAACAGCACGAGGCCTTAAAAAGGTGTCAGTGTTCAGGTGTCAGGCAAATCGCTGATAGCTCATAGGCTTGAAGCTGGGCGGCCGGGATGCTGGAAGGCTTGGAGGCAATCATCTGACACCCGACACCTGAAACCTGAAACCTGAAACCCAGTACTCGGCATGC
>JASFGM010000227.1:0-5500 GCA_050123755.1 Desulfobacterales bacterium | reverse complement strand
GGTGGCAGATGGCTGTACCATCTCTGTCGATCGTCGATTGACAACCGGTGAAGACAAGGAACTCGCGCTGAAGCAAATAAGGGATCTTCCAGCGGCTAAAGCCGCAAACGCCCAGGTATCCATGTACGCTTATGACAAACCCTCTTACACAGGTCTGGTTTATCCGACCGACTGTTATTTCCCGACCTGGGTCATTCCTGAGGATCATATCGCCACCCAATCGGCGGTAGCGACTTACAAGTCCCTGTTCGATGAAGAACCGCGAGTGGACAAATGGACCTTTTCCACCAATGGAGTCTCCATCATGGGCATGTTTGGCATCCCCTGCGTGGGCTTCGGCCCGGGGAAAGAATCTGAGGCGCATGCACCTAACGAAAAGACCTGGAAGGCCGATCTGGTGCGGTGTGCCGCCTTTTACGCAGCGCTTCCGCTCACATATTTGGAGAAGGTAGAATCTTAATTGCGATTTCTTTGCATTTTATGGCAAAACATTTTTACCACCAAGACGCAAAGACGCAAAGAAAAAAATTAAACAAAAGTTACACTTCGTGTCTTCGTGTCTTTGTGGCAGCTTTTTCCAGCTAATCCGGATTAGGAAGGTAGATCATGAATGCCAAGCTCGTTTTTCTCGCCATCGGCGGCAACTCGCTGATCAAAAGCAAAGAACTGCGAACCGTCGAAGATCAGCATACGGCCGTTCAGGAGACGATTCAATATGTGGCTGATTTGGTCGAGCAGAATTATCAGGTGCTGATCTCTCACGGTAACGGCCCTCAGGTGGGTTTCATCATGCGCCGTTCCGAGGTCGCCCGCCGGGTGACCGGGCTGCATTTGGTTCCGCTGGTCAATGTCGTGGCGGACACCCAGGGCTCCATCGGTTATCAAATTCAGCAGTCTTTGAACAACGAGTTGGCCAATCGCAATATTGCGGGACAGTGCGTCACGGTGGTGACCCAGGTCGTGGTGGACCGGGATGATCCCGGCTTTAAAGAACCGGCCAAACCGGTGGGCGAATTCTTCGACGCAGAGCAATTAGCAGAAATTCGCCGGGATTATCCGGATTGGACCCTAGTTGAAGATGCCGGCCGCGGTTTTCGCCGGGTGGTACCGTCTCCGGAGCCGCGCGAGGTAATCGAAAGACCGGTGATTGAATCCTTGCTTAACAGCGGCTACCACGTAGTGGCCGTGGGCGGCGGTGGCATTCCCGTTGTACGAACCGACACGGGTTTGGAGGGCGTGGATGCTGTGATCGACAAAGATCTGGCTTCAAGTCTGCTGGCCAACCAGTTGGATGCCGGCCTGCTCATCATCTCAACGGCGGTGGAGCAGGTCGCCCTGAACTTCGGCAAGCCCACCGAGAAGCCTATTGGCAAAATGACCGTAGCCGAGGCCGAGCAATATATTGCGGAGGGACACTTTGCACCCGGCAGCATGCTGCCCAAGATTCAATCTGCCCTGCATTTCCTAAAAAACGGAGGACAGGAAGTGATCATCACCGCCCCCGAATTCATCAAAGTGGCCGTGACCAGCGGCCGCGGCACCCATATTGTGCCGTAAAAGATTAACCGGCTTTGAAAATAAAAAGGAGCACACCATCATGGATACCGACAAAATCAAAGCACGCATCAATGAACTCTCGCAGCTTGATTACCAGGGTATGTATCTCGATGATTTTCTACTGACCTGGGAAAAGAGCGACGACGAAGTGCGGGCCACCTTTCTGGCGGCCGAGATCCTGCGGGGTCTGCGTCAGAAAAACATCTCCAGCCGAATCTTTGACAGTGGTCTGGGCATTTCCCTGTTCCGCGACCAATCCACACGCACGCGCTTTAGCTTCGCCAGCGCCTGCAATCTGTTGGGTTTGGAAGTTCAAGATCTGGATGAGGGTAAGTCGCAGGTTGCCCATGGCGAAACCGTGCGCGAAACGGCCAATATGATCTCTTTTATGGCCGATGTGATCGGCATCCGCGACGACATGTACATCGGCAAGGGCAATGCCTACATGCGTGAAGTAGCGCAGGCCGTAGAACAGGGATTTAAGGAGAGTGTGCTCGAGCAGCGCCCTACCCTGGTCAATTTGCAATGCGATATCGATCACCCGACCCAATCCATGTCCGATATGCTGCACCTGATCAACACCTTTGGCGGAGTGGAGAATCTCAAAGGCAAGAAGATCGCCATGACCTGGGCCTACAGCCCATCCTACGGTAAGCCGCTCTCCGTGCCTCAGGGGATCATCGGATTGATGACCCGCTTCGGCATGGAGGTGGTGCTGGCCCATCCCAATGGGTATGAAGTTATGCCCGACGTAGAGGAAGTCGCCGGGCGCAACGCCGCCAACGGCGGCGGTAGTTTTATCAAAACCGACTCCATGGCCGATGCATTTGAGGGTGCCCATATTGTTTATCCCAAAAGCTGGGCTCCCTTCGCTGCCATGGAAAAGCGCACTGACCTTTACGGCAAGGGCGACCACGAAGGCATCAGCACTTTGGAAAAGAAATTGCTTGCTCAAAACGCCCAGCATAAAGATTGGGAGTGTACTGAGAAATTGATGGATTCGACCCACGAGGCCAGCGCTTTGTACATGCATTGTTTGCCGGCCGACATCACGGGCGTGAGCTGTTCCGAGGGCGAGGTTGAAGCCAGCGTTTTCGATCGTTACCGGGTGCCCATGTACATGGAGGCCAGCTATAAGCCTTACATTATTGCGGCCATGATCCTGCTGAGCAAGGTGAAAACGCCGGTGGATAATCTGAGTAATCTTCTAATGTCAGGCACTCAGCGCATACGGGATTAAGCCATCACCGCAGCCCGGGACAGCTTTCAATTGAAGATTGAAAATTGAATATTGAATATTTGTGGTATTCTACCCGTCGAGAGCCTCAGGGTCGAACGAGCTTTTTTCATAACTATTAAACAAGCAAAAACAAAATAAAATAGACAGAATTCCTTAAATATTCATTCTGCAATCTTCAATATTTAATTTAAGAGGAGACAACCATGATTCGGTTTACCCTAAACGGTCAAGAGACGGAATTTGCCGGCGATGAGAAAACATCGCTTTTGAGTTTTTTGCGCGAAGAGAAGGGAATTACGTCTGCCAAGGATGGCTGCTCCGGCCAGGCCGCCTGCGGTGCGTGTCTGGTAGAGGTGGGCGGCAAGGCTGCTCTGGCCTGCTCCACGCCCATACACAAAATCGAGGGCAAGGAAGTGGTCACCCTGGAAGGACTGCCTGAAAGCCTGCTGCGCACCCTGGGGCGCGCCTTTGTTTCCAAGGGCGCCGTGCAGTGCGGCTTTTGTACGCCGGGTTTTCTGACCCGGACCAAAATTCTGCTGGAAAAAAATCCCGACCCGACCCGCCAAGAGGTTGTCAAAGCCATGCGTTTTCACATTTGCCGCTGCACAGGTTACGTTAAGATCGTGGACGCCGTGCTTGAGGCGGCAGCCGCCTTGCGTGAAGGGCGGGAGATTCCCTTTGAAGATGGAGCCGGAATCGGTGTCTCCAGCCCCAAATACCGAGCCTTCGAACGCGCCATCGGCCGTAAACCCTTTATCGACGACCTGCGCTTTGATGGCATGGTGCACGGCGCCCTGCGTTTCAGCGACCATCCGCGTGCAAGGGTTCTTTCCATCGACGTCAGCAAAGCCGGCAAGGCCCCCGGCGTTATCCGGATATTCACCGCCGAGGACATCCCCGGTGAGCGCAGCGTGGGCCCGATCGTTCAGGATTGGCCGGTCATGATCGAGGTCGGTGAAACCACCCGTTACATCGGCGACGTGCTCGCCGGTGTGGTGGCCGAAACCGAAGACCAGGCCCGCGAGGCTGCCAAACTGATACAGGTCGGGTACGAAGTCCTTGAACCCCTTACGGACATGACTAAAGCCGAAACCAGTCCTGTCAAAATCCATGCGGACGGCAACTTGCTGTTCGCTCAGACCATCCGCCGGGGCGAGCCTGTGGAAAAAGTGCTGGCCGGATCCGCGCATGTGGCCAGGGGTGTACTTGAGACTCAGATGGTGGACCACGGCTTCCTCGAACCTGAGTCCTCTGTGGCGGTACCCTTTAAAGCCGGAGTGCAGGTTTATTCCCAGAGCCAGGGCATCTATGCAGATCACCACGAAATTGCTTCTCTTCTTGGATATCCCCGGGAAAAGGTGGTGGTGACCCTGGTTGACTGCGGTGGCGCCTTCGGTGGGAAAGAAGATTTGACCGTGCAGGGCCACGCCGCACTGTACTGCCACCATCTAGGCAGGCCTGTGAAAGTCCGTCTGTCCCGGCCCGAATCCATCCGCATGCATCCCAAACGCCATCCCATGCGGTTGGACTACTCCCTGGGTTGCGACGAAAACGGCAAGCTTACCGCTTTTAAAGCCGTCATTCTCGCCGACACCGGTGCCTATGCCTCCGTGGGCGGTCCGGTGCTCGGACGCGCTGTCACCCACGCCGCCGGCGCATACTATGTACCCAGCGTGAATATCGAGGGCGCCGCCGTTTACACCAACAACATCCCCTGTGGGGCCATGCGCGGCTTCGGTGTCAACCAGGTCACCTTCGCCATGGAAACTATGGTCGAGGAACTGTGTGAGATGGGCGGTTTCGATTCCTGGCAGTTCCGCTACGACAATGCACTGGACACCGGTCTGATGACCACCACCGGCCAGGTGCTTGGAGAGGGCGTGGGACTCAGGCGGACATTGCTGGCCGTCAAGGATGCCTATGAAAAGGCCGAGTACAAGGGCCTTTCGCTCGCTATCAAAAATTGCGGCATGGGCAACGGCTTAGTGGAAGTCAGCGAAGTCAAAATTGAGGTCCTGCCGGACGGAAAGTTGGTCTTGCATCACGGCTGGACCGAGATGGGCCAGGGCATCCACACCGTGGCCCGGCAAATCCTGTGCAAAGCGGTGGGGTTGGGCGATTGCGAGTTGATCGACATCAAGGTGACCACCGCTTCGGCCGCTGTCGGCGGTGTAACCACCGCCAGCCGCGGCACCATGCTCCTTGGCCGTTCCATCATCGATGCGGCCCGGAAGCTGAAAAAGGACCTCGATAGTAATTCTCTTGAAGAGCTGGCGGGCCGCATTTATGAGGGTAGCTTTGTCTGCGACTACACCCATGCCGAGGGCGAGCCCGGCAAGATTGTCTCTCACATCGCTTACGGTTTCGCGACTCACCTAGCCATTCTGGACGAAAAGGGCGGCGTGGATACCATCTATGCGGCCCACGACTCGGGCCGGGTCATTAACCCGCTGCTTTTTGAGGGGCAGATCGAGGGCGGTGTGGTCATGGGCCTCGGCTATGCCCTGAGCGAAAAAGTGCCCCTGGAGGAAGGACACCTGACCTCTGATAAATACATTTCTCTCGGCATTCCCAAGCTGGCTAAAGTGCCGCGCATTGTGCCCATTGCCGTGGAGGAAGATGATCCCGAGGGCGCCTTCGGCGCCAAAGGCGTCGGTGAGATTGTATGCATCCCCACGGCGCCGGCCATTGCCAACGCTTTTT
>JASFGM010000226.1:0-5508 GCA_050123755.1 Desulfobacterales bacterium | reverse complement strand
GCACAAAGATACTTGCTCATGGACGTTTCGCGAACACATTCCAGCTTCTGCGTTTCCTTCCAGGCCGCATAGTATGCGAGTTGACGTGCGGCTTCCAGTTCGGTAGCCATTTCCACGACCCTGTGTTCGATGTCCTGAAATTTACCGGCCGGCCGGCTCCGTTTAACCCGATGCTGAACATATCCAATAACTTCAGCAAGTATTCTCTCGCTGACGCCTAAAGCACAGGCCGAGAGCACCAATCGCTCGCCGTTTAGCAACCGCATCATCTGTCGCCAGCCCTGATTGAGGCACGCTTCACCTCCCAGGATATCTCGGGAGGCAACGTTAACATTATTGTAGTAAACCTCACAGGTATTGGATCCCCTATATCCCAATTTTTTAAGCGGGGTCGCGCTGTAACCTTCAGATGAGGTGTCGACCAGAAAGGCGGTGATGCCGTCATATCGACCGGGTCCGGTACGGGTATTCGTTACAGCGATGTCCGCCACACCGGCGCCTGAAATGAAAATTTTGCTTCCGTTGATAACAAAGTGTTCGTTAACCTTTTCGGCCCTGGTTTGAATATTGGCGGCATCCGATCCGGCGTCCGGTTCTGTCAGGGCAAAGCAAAATATCAATTCGCCTTTTGCCAATTTCGGCAGATAGGCCTCTTGCTGGGCTTTGTTTCCATTGGTTTTAATGATGTTGTTGCCGTACAGAATAACATCTCCGGCAGTCCAGGCCAAAACCGGAAGTTCTTTGGTAATTTCTTCGAAAAAGACCATTTCGTCAATAACATTACCGCCCCGCCCACCATATTCTTCCGGTATATTGATCCCCATAAACCCCTGTTGCGCAAGTTTTTGCATCAACTCAAACGGAAATTCATCCGCAGCATCGATCGCGACCGCAAGTTCGGATGAAATTTCCTTTTTTGCAAAATGCCTGGTTTTTTCTTTTAAACGTTGATGTCGTTCGGTCAAAATATGATCCATTTTCTTTTCCTTAAAAGAAGGCACCTCCGTTAACCACCAGAATATGACCCGTCATATAATTCGTTGCAGTTGACGCAAGATAGAGCGCTGTTTGTGCGATTTCTTCAGGTGTTGCCACGCATTTGAGCGGGGTAAATTTAAACTCGCGCTCCATCAGTTTTTCATTCGTCCAGAGCGCCTTGCTGAAATCGGTTTTAACGATCCGCGGCGCGATGGCATTGACCCGCACATTATACGGTCCCATTTCCAAAGCCATCTGTTTGGTCAGCATGTTGATGCCCGCCTTGCTGATGCAGTACGGACCCAATCCTTCGGCCGGACTGACACCACCAGCGGAGGAGACATTGATGATGTTGCCGGATTTCTGCTCGCGCATGATTCTGCCCACCAGTTTGGACATCATAAAATAGCCCTTCAGATTGGTATCAATAATATGGTCGTAAACGGATTCTTCCGTATCAACGATGGGTCCCATGGCCGGGTTGGTGGCGGCATTATTGATCAAAACATCGATGCGCCCAAATTCATTCATAGTGGTATTTACCAGGTTTTCCAGATCATCCACTTTTTTGGTGTGGGTCGGAACACAAAGCGCTTTTCTGCCCGTTGCTTTGATTTCTTCAGCCGCTTTGTCCAGGTCTGGCTTTTTACGGCTGGCAATCACCACATCTGCCCCGGCATCAGCAAATGTCATCGCGATGGCTTTTCCGATGCCACGACTGCCGCCGGTAATCAGAGCGATTTGGCCTTTAAGCGAGAGATAAGACGTATCCATTGATATACCTCCTGAGATCTTTAATAACATTTATTCGAATCGGTATCGACTCATTTTGTAATCTGTGCCATTTCTTCTACCAGTTGCTTGCATTCGGCCAGCACCTTGCCGGCTTCCATAAAAATCGTCATGCGTTCGGCCATCGGTGATCCTTCACCGTGCAAACAGATGGTTTCAAGATCCGAACTGGTAATGCGCCGAATTAAATCGAACATTCGCAACCGGTTTTCCGTAGAAACCTCGTTGACACCCTGCAGGTATTTATTGATGTCGGCCTGCATCTCGGGCAGTTGATAGTCTTTGTAACTCGGCGCTGTAACGACCAGACCACCGGCCAGATCCTGAACGATCTTAACAACATCATGATAATAGTGAGCAAAGTGGTATTTCGCCATATTGGTTGCAATTGGATTGGGCACCGCCAGCCCGCCGCGCATGACAAAATCATAGCAGGCGGTTTTGGAAAGGGATTTCAGGGTTTCCAGATAGATAATGAGCTCGATGATCTTCTCCCTGACATGGGGGGCCTTGGAGATGCCGTTGTAATCGGCGATAGCCACGGCTGCTCCGACAAGCTGCTCGGACAACGGAATGCGGTAGGCGCAGCCGGTGCGGCGGTGCATGAGCGCAAAATTGTAGACCAAGGTGGCGGCAAACTTCCATTCTCCGCAAAGGAATACGCGCTCCCATGGTATCAGGACATCATCAAAGACGATCAATGAATCCGTATGCACCCGAACCGGGCGGGTATTGGGAAATTCCAGGGGGCTGAGATGGGAACGGAAAGGCCGGCAAACCTGTCGGATTCCTTTGGTGTTTGCGGGAATGGCAAACGAAATCGAATAGTCTGCATCCTCTTCCGTCATTGCCCGACAAGGAAGCACGAGGATGTCGTTGCAATAGGCGGCGCCGGTAATATGGATTTTGGCTCCCCGCACAATAATCCCGCGTGCGTTTTGGTCGACTTTTCGGACATAAAAATCCGGATGGGCTTGTCCGGGATCCGAAGGCCGCAGCATGCGGTCTCCTTTGACACAGGTAACCCCGGCACAGGTGGCGAGATCATCCTGCTGCAGGATTTTGCGGTAATTTTCAATACGATCGATATAGTCCTGGTTGGCGATCATGTTCGCGGTGATGTTTATGGCATTGAGGGCATCAGCGCCGATATCGTGGGCCAGCGGGATATATCCGTCACCCAGTTCAGTGGCCTTGACGATCAGTTCGTGGGCCTTTAACAGATCTTCGGCGTTTTGGGGTTTGTAGTAATAGCGGCTGATTTCTTCAGCGCTTTCAGGATCTTTGACCACCGCCAGATCCCTGAATTCGGGGTTTTCCGCCATCTCGTAATCAATGGCCATTAAGTCGGCACAGACGCCCAAGTCCGGATGGGTGGCGACATTCTCTATCTTTTCGCCTTTGTAAAATACCACTCTACCGTCGTTTAAACTCTCTTTATATTGTGCTGCTGAAATTAAGCCCATTCAGTGCTCCTCCTTTTATGTTTTAATAGCAAAGTACTTTATCGATATATTATGTAACTTCTCAAACAATTGAATATTTTCTATTGTCGATTGAATATAAAAGGAACCATCTTGTACTTAACAATTTTAAAATGACGGAGCACAGCGAATTCCACAAATCTTCAATAATCAATCTTCAATATTAAATTTTCTTTTAATGGTTTCGGTTTATCCACGAAACATAAACCTTCACATAAAAGCCCGACACCCGGGTACTTGCGGCAATCTACCAATTTGTTGCGGGTTTGGGCGTTCCGCGGTGGTAGGGCGGATACAACTCAGCTTCCAAGTCCGAGCCCATGATTTCGTCAACCACCATCACCGCGCACAACGAGGCCCCATCGACACCGCCACCCCACAGACGTTCGCCGTACTGGTCACCGACAAAAAACAGGCCATCCACATAAGGGCTCCTGAGAGGTGGTCTTTTTTCGCCGATCGGACGCCAGTTTCCGTAGGCTTCATCCGATGGGGTCCAAATGACAAACTCTACATTTTCTTCCCAGCCCTTGAAGTTCTTTTTGAACCAGTCCATACAATAATTGATGAGGCGGGCGACCTTCTTCGGATCACGCATTTCCTGATCGGTCAGGGCGGTGGAGAAACAAAAATCACGCTTGCCCTCCGGTGCTCTTTTAGCACAAGCGGCAAAACTCCACATCACCATGTCCACAGCGCCAATGAAACCCTCGTGTTTAATAATGCCGGGCATCCAGATAAAACTGCGTTCATCGACCCCAAATTCTTCCCAAATATTATTTTTCAATCCCATATAACCGGTCAGCAGCCCCGCTGACCAGAATTTGTTTTGGAGCAAATCCACCCATTCTGCGGGGAAATGCCGCGGGTGCAAAACATTGAAAATATGTTTCGGAGGAATGTTGCAGATGACCGTATCGCATTCGATGAATTCGTAGCCGCCATTCTGGGCGCGGGCGATTACGCCTCTTATTTTGCCGCCTTCGATGATGATTTCTTCAACCGGTGTGGATCGTCGAATCTCACCACCGGCCGCATTCAAGGCTTCTTCCAATGCCAGGGGTATGGCCATACATCCCGGCTCGGCAATTGTGGCCACCGACCCGCTGTGCAGGTTCATTTTAATATCCCGCGCCATCGCCATGTAGCCCAGAAAGTCCCCGGCAGGCGCCATGCGCGGCTCCGCCATGGCATTTTGGCAGGCCATCACGACCTTAATGTAGTCATAGGCTTCCTGGTTTTCGGTTAGGCCTCTCTCTTCAAGCCAGGTCTGAACATCGGTTTGCATGGCTGCCGCACATTCTTCCATCGACAGCTGACCCATGGACCGCAGGGCGGCGAGAGTCTCCCGATATCCCTGCTCTGTTTGCCATTTGTAAGGTTCTCGCGGTTGTACCTGATAAATGCTGTTGTCACGACAATCGACGAATCCCAGGCCTTTGTTCACCGGCATGTCGACGGGTTTTCCGAGATGATCCAACAGGAGGCGACAACGCGATTTATTACCCCAGAACAAACCGTGCCCGCCGTTTTCAAAGGTATATCCATCTAATAAACCCTTTTCGAAAATGGTCTTTAAACCCGGCTCACAGTGGGTCGCCCAGCAGCGGGTATCCGCCAGAGATTTCATCAAACCCCGATAGTCGAGTTCGCTTCCGTCGATGGTGACCTTGTCGCCTTTACCGGTGTATGAAGCCACCCGGCCACCGATATGCGGCGCTTTTTCCAAAACAAGCACTTTTTTGCCATAGTCTTTCGCCAACAGAGCAGCCGTGCCACAACCACCGATGCCGGAACCGACAATGATCACATCATATTCTTGTGCCATACGATACCTCCCTTTGCTGTTATGTTCGAAATAAGCATTCTATGGTATTCATTTATAGGTGGGTCGAAAAGGAATTTTTAGTTAAAAAATGAGCAATTTAAATGCCAAATTTTATAATTTATTTATATGTCATTATTTAAATAGCTTACAAATAACGAAGGCCGCTTACATTCGTTCATGCACAATATATTGCACTTTGTGCACAAAATATTGTGCATTCTCCTTGACAGCTTCCACAACTCTTTTTAAGATGTCATCGCTTATAAACCTGGTATTTAACGACTTGGAGGTGTACCGAGGTGATGATGGAATATGCCGATAAGCTAAGCGAAGCTATTGATGATAATCGAAATATATTGTCCATCAGTGCCCTATTTCAAAAGATTTTCTCTATCGATTGGTTGCTGGATCTCTTGGCCGAAAGGA
>JASFGM010000225.1:0-5520 GCA_050123755.1 Desulfobacterales bacterium | reverse complement strand
TGCAAAGAATTCACAGCGAAGACGCTACTCGAGGAAAAAGCCATGAAGCTTAAATATAAACTCTTGCTGCTTTATGTCGGTGCCGCCTTGTTTATTATGCTGGTGATCGGCAGCTTGCTTTCATCGGCATTAAAAGATGTCACCATTGACAGGATCGCAAGAAATTACCGCCAACAGCTGAAACACATCGATTTCGGGCTGACCCGTTTAATCAAGGGCATGGAGCATGACCTGGCCGGCATCGCTCAGGATAAATTCGTTCGCTCCCGAAATGATCAAAATTTTACCTCCTTTCTAAACGCCGATGAAAATACCTTTAAGTATGACTACGGCGAACTGGAGCAGCACATCATCTCGATATTTAACGGGTACCGCACAACTCACCCCTTCGTCCATTCGGTTTACATGGGGCGTGAAAACGGCAGTTTTGTGCGCTCCCACCCACGCGCCAGGCCCACCCGCTATGACCCCAGGACCCGGCCCTGGTATACGGTGGCTAAAGAAAATCCCGGTATCGTTATGCGAACACCACCGTTTCGCTCGGTCACCAGCCCGGATATCAGCATCGGTTTCGTTAAAGCCATGGTTGATCCCGAGGGAACCGTATACGGTGTGGTGGGGACTTCAATCACCCTGAATGAGCTGACCCAATATATATCCAATATCAAACTCGACTATAACGGCCATGTGACGCTTGTGAATGAAAAAGGAACCATTCTGGCAACCCCGGATCCATCGTTACTGTTTTCCAGTTTAAAATCTGTGGATCCCCAGCTTTTCGAAGATCTTTATACCAATATCGATGGGGTTACGGTCTTCGAAAAGGATGGGCAAAAACGCTATGCTTTTTATTATACCTCGCCGCTGATGGGATGGAAGCTGGCCGCGGTTGTTCCCATCGCCGAAATCAACAAGGTGATCCGGGACTTTGTTTTTAAAATACTAGCAGTGCTGTTCGCAGCGCTGCTGCTGCTCAGTGTGCTGACGATGATGGGCCTGCAGAGTTTTGTCATCAAACCGCTCAAAAAGCTCAACGCGGGAACCGATCATATCAAACAAACTGGTGAGCTTGATTACCAGATTGACATACAATCCGCCGATGAAATCGGCAGCCTGGCGCAGTCCTTTAACGAAATGATCACCTCCATAGATGCGGCGGAATCCGCGCTGAAAGAATCGGAAGCCGAACTCAAGAAACATCGTGACCACCTCGAGGATTTGGTCGCAGAGCGCACGGCCGAATTAAAGGAAAAGCAGAATGCCATTCGCAAGCAAAAGGATTTCATCGAGACCGTCATCAACAGCATACCGGATTCCATTTCGATCATCGAAATCGACAGTGGCCGGATTATCGATGCCAACGAAGCCTTTCTAACAGATGTTGGATTGCCCCGCAACCAGGTTGTCGGCCAGTTGTGCTATGAGCTGACCCACAGCCTTTCAGATATGTGTGCGCCACCCCATCACGACTGCCCCATGCTCAAAACCAAAGAAACCGGCCAAAAATGTACCGTCGAGCACATCCACAAAAGTGATGATGGGCATGAAGTCATTGTGGAAGTATCGACCTTTCCGATTAACGACGAAGACGGCGCCTTCAGCCAGGTGGTTCACGTCGCCCACGACATCACCGAACGCAAGCAGGCCGAAAAAACGCTGAAAGAAAGCGAAGAACGGAATCGTATGCTGCTGGAACGTCTACCAGAATCTGTTGTTGTTTATGATTTGAAAGGCAAGGCCACCTTTGTTAATCCGGCATTTGAAAGGACCTTTGGATGGTCTCGTGATGAGGTATTGGGCAAGAAAATTGATTTCGTACCGCCGGAACTCGAGGCTGAAACCAGATCAGCCATTAAGAAAATGCTTACAGCCGGTGATGAAACGCTGTTTTTTGAAACCAGACGACTGACAAAAAATGGCGACCAAATCGATGTTCAGCTCAATACGGCACCATTCCATGACCCAAATGGTCGGAAAGTGGGCAATATCGTTATTCTAAACGATATTACCGACCGTAAAAGAGCAGAAGAAGCCATCAAAAATTCGGAACAGCGCCTCTCCCAAATCATCAACTTCCTGCCGGACCCAACTTTCGTCGTCGACGATGAAGGCACAGTGCTCACCTGGAACCAGGCCATGGAAAATCTTAGCGGTATAAAAGCGGATGATATGGTGGGCAAAGGTAATTTCGAATATGCTCTGCCATTTTATGGCGAAAAACGACCGATCCTAATCGATCTGGTTAAAAACTGGGATGCTGAATTCGAAAAAAAATACCTGTCCATCAAAAGGGATGGGAAAAACCTTACTTCGGAATCCTATCACCCCAGTTTGGGTGGGAAAGAGTTATATCTACAAGCCAATGCGGGATTGATTTATGACGCTGCAGGTGGGGTGGCCGGTGCCATCGAGTCGCTACGTGACATCACCGAACGCAAGCACATGGAAGATGAGCTCATCGATGCCAAACACATCGCCGACGAGGCCAACAAGGCCAAAAGTGATTTTTTGGCCAATATGAGTCATGAGATCCGCACCCCCATGAATGCGGTCATCGGCATGACCCACCTGGCGCTCAAAACCAACCTAACCGCTAAACAACAGGATTATCTGCACAAGATCCAGTCCTCCGCCAATTCCCTGCTGGGCATTATCAACGACATTTTAGACTTCTCCAAAATAGAAGCCGGCAAGCTGGATATGGAGTCGGTCGATTTTAATCTGGATGATGTCCTGGATAATTTGGGCAACCTGATCAGCGTAAAAGCGCAGGAAAAAGAAGACCTGGAAGTTCTTTTCGCTACGGCTCAGAATGTACCGCGTTTTCTGGTGGGCGATCCTTTGCGTTTGGGACAGATTCTGATCAATTTGGCCAATAATGCCGTCAAATTTACGGATACCGGAGAGATTGTAGTTTCCACCGAGCTGGTCGAGAAAAACAAAGACCGCATCACCTTAAAATTTTCGGTCAGTGATACCGGTATCGGACTCACAAAGGAACAGGCCGGCAAGCTGTTTCAAGCGTTCTCCCAGGCCGACACCTCCACCACTCGAAAATACGGCGGCACCGGACTGGGCCTGACGATCAGCAAACGGCTGGTGGAGATGATGGACGGGGAAATCTGGGTGGAGAGCGAGCCCGGACAAGGCAGTAACTTCAACTTCACGGCCACCTTTGGCCTGGGGCGTGAAAAAGTGAAAAAACGCTTCGCCCCCAAACGTGATCTGCGTGGCATGAAAGTTCTGGTGGTGGATGATAATCCCACCTCCAGAGAAATTTTGCGCGATATGATGGAGTCATTTTCCTTTGAGGTCACCCTGGCGGCAACCGGTCAAAAAGGCATCGCCGAGGTTGAAAGGGCAGATAAAGATAAACCCTTTGAAATGGTGATTATGGACTGGAAAATGCCGGGCATGGATGGTATCGAGGCATCCAAACGCATCAAGAAGAATCCCAAAATCAGCCATATCCCCCATATCGTTATGGTGACCGCCTACGGGCGCGAAGAAGTGATGCAAAAGGCGGAAAAAATCGGACTGGATGGTTTTCTGCTCAAGCCGGTCAGCCCTTCGGTGCTTTTCGACACCATCATTCAGGCGCATGGTGAAGCGGTGCCGGATACGTCACCGATTGCTCAAGGCCGGGAAGAAGCTGAAGCGCTGGCGCTTATCAAGGGGGCCAAAATCCTGCTGGTTGAAGACAACGAAATTAACCAGCAGGTCGCCAAAGAAATTCTCGAAGGCGCCGACCTGATCGTGACTCTGGCCGATGACGGCCAGCAGGCTGTCGATCTGCTGAGAGAAAACCAATATGATGTTGTGCTCATGGACATCCAGATGCCGGTGATGGATGGGTACACCGCCACTCGCACAATACGCGAGTGGGAGCTCAAAGCTCAAGGCTCAAAGCTCAAAGGAAATGAATCTGCTGAATATTCGGGCACAGGCGACCAGCAGCCAGTAGCCAGAAGCCAGAAGCCAATACCCATCATTGCGATGACCGCGCACGCCATGGCCGGTGATGAAGAGAAAAGCCTGCAGGCCGGCATGAATGGACACGTCACCAAACCGATTGACCCGGATCAGCTGTTTGGCACCCTGCAGAAATGGATCCGGCCGGCAGATAAACGCGCCCTTACCCGGAAAGCGGAAGTTTCGGCTGCAAAAGAGGCGGAAACCAAGACACCGCCGGACGCGGGCGCGGCGCTAGAATTACCGGATTCTTTACCGGGATTTGATCTGGCGGAAGGACTCCAACGCCTGCAGGGCAATCAAACGCTTTACCGCAAGCTTTTGATGGACTTTGGTGCCAAATACACAGAGACGGCCGTTGAAATCCGTGAGGCCTTGGATAAAAAGGATTTCAAACAGGCCCACAGTTTGGTTCACAACCTTAAGGGATTAGCCGGCAATCTGGCGGCATCAGCGCTTCAAGCTGCCGCCATAGATATAGAAAAACTGATTAAAGGAGATCAAAAGAAGTCTGCATCCCAAAAGCAATTGAACCAGAAATTGGCAAAGCTGGAAAAGTCCATCAACCAGGCCCTGGATGCGGTTCATACCTTAGGCCCGGTGCCTGCCGCAAAGCCGGAGCAGACATCCGCAGATGAAATGGCCGCCATAGCGCCCGAGGTGGCCGCGGAAGCCGTGGTCCGTATTAAAGAGCCGGCTGAAATGGGGGATGTTACTCAGATAAAGGCCATCGCCGAAGACCTAAAATCCAAATCCGATGCCTTTGCACCCTTCAGTGACAAATTTATTCAATTAGCAGAGGACTTTGATTTTGAGGGAATTTCTAAACTGGTAGGTGAGCTGGAAAAAATCGCTAATAAGGCTTGACCACTTTTTTGAATATCGAATATCGAACAAGGAATGTAGAAGTAAGAAGTTTTTCAGTTAATCAATACTTCGACATTCAGTATTCCTTGTTCGATGTTCTGCGGTTCATTGAACAATACCTAATAACAAGGCCTGGTCATCATCCGCCGGGCGCCCATTTGCAAAATCGTCCACATCTTTCATGATGGCCGCGAGCAGCTCCTGGGGCTGAAGATTCCCGTCGCCTTCCAGCTGTCGCAGCAAACGCTCTTCTCCGTATGTTTTCCCGTCCATGCTAAACCGCTCGGTAATCCCATCAGTATACATGAGAATGCGGTCGCCCGGTTGCAGATCGGCTTCGGTCACCGGTACCTGCTCAAAGGGATCAATCCCCAGGGGAAACACACCGCCGCAGGGATACTCGATCGCTTTTTTCTCAGAAGACCGGTAAATCATCGGCGGCGGATGTCCTGCCCGGGCAATTTTTAAAGTGTGCTGGTTGGCATCGTAGACAACATAAAGCGCGGTGACAAAACTCGGATCGGCGACTTTACAAAGATGTTCGTTGAGAAAATATATCAATTCACCGGGCGCTGCGGGCGGTTCAGGATAAGACCGGAAGAGTGCACAGGTCATGGCCATCATGACGGCTGCCGGCGCGCTGTGCCCCTCAGCATCGGCTACCAGAAAGCCCCACTGATT
>JASFGM010000224.1:0-5526 GCA_050123755.1 Desulfobacterales bacterium | reverse complement strand
CTGAGCCTGAATGGAAACATCCAGGGCTGAGACCGGCTCATCGGCCACAATAAACTCCGGATCAACCATCAAGGCCCGCGCAATGCTGATGCGCTGCCTCTGTCCACCCGAAAACTCGTGCGGATAGCGCGTGGCCCAGCTGGGTTCCACGCCGACCTGCCGCATGACTTCGGCCACCTTATCCTCAACCTCTTGAGATGTGATGGCTTTATGATGGAAATAGACCGGCTCTTCTAAAGTTTTTTTAACCGTCATGCGGGGATTCAGAGATGCGTAAGGATCCTGAAAGATCATTTGCATTTTTTTCCGAAAAGGAAGCATCTGATGAGGACTCAAATTATCGATTCTTTTCGCCTGATAGCGTATTTCTCCGCTGTTGGGCGGATATAATCCCAGAACAGCTCTGGCCAGGGTCGATTTGCCGCAACCGCTCTCACCGACCACACCTAATGTTTCACGCGGCATGATCGTAAGGCTGACGTCATTGAGCGCTTTTACCGTTGTTTTCCTGCGAACGATCCGCCAGTTCTCCCAAGCAAGCTGTTCAAGCAAGCCACCGGAAATATCGAAATGCTTTACCAGGTTTTTTACGGCTAAAAGTCCGTATTCATTTTCCATGGCTTATTTCACCATATGACAGGCGGTCATGCGGTCATATTCATCAATGCTGATCAGCTCCGGCACTTCCGCCCGGCAGACCGCCTCGCTAATTTTACAGCGCGGATGAAAGGCGCACCCCGGGGGAATGTCGGTCAGGGTCGGCATCATGCCCGGTATCTGGTTTAAACGCGTTCCGGGCTGAAGACTGCCGGGTAAAGCTTTGATGAGTCCCTGGGTATAGGGGTGTTTCGGATCCTGTATAATCGCTTCAGTGGAACCGGCCTCCACGATTTTTCCCGCGTACATGACCGCAATTTTTTCGGTAACCTGGGATACCACACTCAGATCATGGGTAATCAGGATAAATCCCATTTTTTCGGACTCGCACAACTCCAGAAGCAAGTCCATGATTTCCGCCTGGATGGTGACATCCAATGCGGTCGTGGGTTCATCGGCAATGATCAAAGCGGGGTTTGTTAACAGCGCTATGGCGGCAACGATACGCTGCCGCATTCCTCCGGAGCATTCGTGGGGATACTGATGTAACCTTTTTTCCGGGGATGGGATATGAACTTTTTTCAATTTTTCCAGGGCAATATCCACTGCGTCGGCTTTGCTCACATTTTGATGCGCCAGCACGGTTTCAACCATCTGGGTGCTGATGGTGAGTACCGGGTTCAGGGTCATCATAGGGTCCTGGAAAATCATGCTGATGCGGTTGCCGCGAATCTCCCGCATCTTTTCTTCGGGTAATCGGTTTAATTCCTGACCTTCGAATAAAATCTTGCCAGCGGAAATATATCCAGGTTTGCTTAAAAGATTTATAATTGCAAAACCGGTAACCGATTTTCCGGCGCCGCTTTCTCCCACGATACCCAGGCGCTCTCCCCTGTCCAACGTGAAGCTGACGCCGTTGATGGCAGTCAATTCACCGAGTCTCAAAGCAAATTTAACTTCCAGGTCTCTAACTTCAAGCAAATGGCTCATAATCAATATGATTGTTGGAGATTAATCCGTTTTATCCTTTATAAAGCTTCGGGTTGAGCACATCCCTCAACCAATCCCCCAAAAGAAGGATCACCAATATGAAAATGACCAGCAGAACTCCCGGAAAAAAGGTGATCCACCATGACCCGCTGAATATATATTCGAAACCGGCTCGGATGAGAGATCCCAGCGAGGGCTTGGTAATGGGCATGCCGAGTCCCAAGAACGAAAGCGCAGCCTCGCTCATGACCGCATTGGCCACCTGAATGGTTGAAAGCACCAGAACCGGTGTAAGGGTATTGGGCAATATATGTTTAAATATGATCTGCCAGCGGCTGATGCCGATCACCCTGGCGGCCTCGACGTACTCTTTGTTTTTTTCACCCAGAACCGACGCCCGCACCGTCCGGGCATACTTGGGCCATTCGGACATTCCGATAATAATGATCAATAACGGCACCGCCAGTTCTTCATAGCGGCCAACGCCAAAGGCCAGCTTGAAAATGGCGCTGGTAAAAATCGCGACGATCAGGTAGGGAATCGAAAATTGAATATCGGCGATACGCATTAAAAATGCATCGAGTTTTCCCCCGAGATAACCGGAAAAAAGACCCACCAGAATCCCGAGTAACGCCTGAAACAAAACTGCACCAACTCCGATGAGCAGCGATACCCTTAGGCCGTAAATCATGGTGCTGAGCAGATCACGGCCCTGAATGTCGGTTCCCAGCATAAATTTTTCGCTGCCTTCTTCCATCCATGCCGGTGGGATTTCGGCATCCATGATATCAATCGTTGCCGTATCGTAGGTGTTGTAAGGCGCAACCACCGGCGCGAGGATACTGATCAGCACCAGAACCGTAAGCACGCCAAAGCTTCCAATCGCAACAGGATCCTTTTTGAAACTATAAAACAGATAAGAATTTTTAAATCGTTGCCAGGTTTTCATTTTCTACCTGCAATTCTTACCGTGGGATTGACAAACCCGTAGACAATATCAACGATGGTATTGATGACCACGAAAATGGCACCCACGACGACCAAATAGGCTACCAGCAGAGAGGTATCCGAGCGTTCCACCGCCTCTATAAACATGAATCCCATTCCCTGCCAGTTAAAAACCGACTCTGTCAATATGGTAAAGGCAACCAGGATCCCCAGCTCAACGCCAAATATGGTGATCACCGGCAGCAGTGTATTTTTAAAGGCATGCACAAACCAGACCCGCTCGCGCCGCAGGCCTTTGGCCCAGGCAAACTTGATGTACTCGGTTTCTAAAATTTCCATCATTTCCGCCCGAACCAGTCGGATGAAAAGCGGCAGCATGATCGATGAAAGCGATATGCTGGGAAGAATCAGGTGTTTGATTCCATCCCAGGTGAAAAAACCGCTTTCCCAGCCCCAGATGTTGACCGTTTCCCCGCGCCCATAGGATGGCAGCCAGTTGAGTTCCACGCTAAAAAAGTAGATACACGCGATGGCGGTTAGAAACACCGGTACTGCAACCCCGATGGTACTGACAGCCATCACGATCCGTGAAAACCAGCTTTTGGGATAGATGGCGGCATAAACACCCGCCGGGATGGATACGACAATCAGGATCAGAGCCGTGACAATCACCAACTCTAAGGTTGCAGGGGCCTTGGATATAATGACTTCCAGCGCCGGTTTTTTATAGAAAAAAGATAATCCCAGATCGCCTTTGCAGGCATTTTTCACAAAACGAAAATACTGTATATAGAAGGGGTCGTTTAAGCCCAACTCATCTCGAATGACCTCGCGTTCAGCGGGTGTGACCCGTTCGCCCACCAGATCCCGAACCGGGTCACCAATTGCATGCTGGATCGAAAACCCAACCAGGCTGATCACCAGCATCACAAAAACAGCTTGAATCACGCGCCGTATTATAAATGCAAACATCGCCGGCCTTTTTTGATTTTAGAATTGTTTCTGGGTAGGTGTGTTTTAATACGATCAATGGCAGGTAAGGTCAAGAGGGAAAAATCTGAAAGATACTGAAATAAATTCATGATGATAGCGCTGCCGGATAAACGGAAAAAGCGCAAGCCCTAACAAGGATCAGATCGAATAAATTTGGGGCAGGTGGTCTGTGCAAAAACAACCACCTGCCCCATTTCTGCTTGAGCCTTCCGTTTGCGAAGTCAATCAGCGCAACCACTAAAGGCTGGATTGCATTTACAATTGATTACGTACATCGGAAAAGCGTTTGTTATTTATTTGATTACCAAATCTCCTAAATAAGGAAAGTTCATGGTGTTAACGATCGGCTTGATCATGACGTTATTTTTCCCCGCATAGGAATGGTTCTGCCAGTGAAACGGTACAAAAGCGGCTTCATCGTACAGAATCTGCTCGATTTGCTGCAGAATCTTAGTTCGTTTTTGCAGGTCCGTTTCGGTCTGGGCCGCCATGGTGAGCTCATCGATCTTGGGATTGCAATAGTTGCCGCTGTTATACTGGCCGTAGCCGGTTTCCTTGTTGGGGCACATTCCCAGAAATTCGGTGAAATTTCCGGAGTCTTCCGTATCCGAATGCCAGCCGATCATCTGGATGTCGGCCACCTGGGCATCAAACTCATCCCAGTACTGGGCTTTGGGCATGGTTTTCAAATTGACCTTAATGTTAATCTTGGCCAGCATGGATGCAAATGCCTCGGCGATTTTTTCATCGTTTACATAGCGATTGTTGGGCGCAATCATGGTGACTTCAAAACCTTTTTCAAGGCCGGCTTTTTTCATGTATTCCTTGGCCTTTTTCAGGTCGTAACGGGGCTTCAGTGCCGGATTGTAGCCCATATAGCCCTTGGGGCCTTGCTGGCCGGCCGGTGTTGCGGTGCCTTTCATAATTTTTTGGGCAATACCCACATTATTAACCGCGTGGACAATAGCCTGGCGCACATTCACATCCTTGAATTCGGCCCGACGCTTCTGGTTCAATTGAACCGTGATAATGCGACCGCCGGAATAGGTCACCAGTTTGACTTTGGGATCTTTTTCGATCCGCTGAAAATCCTGGGGCGGTACCGGTGTAATGAAATCTACATCACCGGACAGCAGCGCCGCCACCCGGGTGGCATCTTCTTTGATCTGCGTCAGCACAATTTTGCTTACATTACCGGGCGAATCCTTATCCCAGTAGTCGGCAAATCTTTCGAAAACATACCTGGCACCCTGTTCCCATTCGACGACTTTGAAGGCACCTGTACCGGATGAGTTGTGCAGCGCAAACGAAGGGCCAATTTTTACGACCGCGTCCTTGGGCTGTCCGGTGGCATCCGTCCCTGTGTAGAATTCGCTGTCCAACGGAAAGATATAGGTGGCCATGTTAATCAGCAGCGCATAGGGTTTTTTGGTTTTGATATCAACCGTGTGATCATCGACCACAGTGCAGCCCTCGAACGGTGTGAAAAGCCCTTTGAAATCCGGGCTTTCATAGAAGCGTTCAAAGGTAAATTTGACGTCTTTGGCGGTAAAGGCATTGCCGCTGTGGAATTTGACGCCTTTGCGCAGATAAAAGCGCATGGTCAGATCATCGATGCGCTCCCAGCGTTCGGCCAGGCGGGGTTCAAATTCCATATTTTGGGCATAGCGGACGAGCGGATCAAAAACCCAGTGTGAATACTGCAGCATCCCTCCGGATAATTGAACTTGCGGGTCCTGCGATACCGGGCCCGCATCCAGGCCCAGTTTCAATACTTTGGCCCCTGCTATTGTTCCGAATGAAAATAGCATCAAAATAGCTAAGGCCATTATAAAAAGTTTTCTCATTTCTTCCTCCTTTCTTTAAAGTTCTTCTTTTTGGTGAATCCCCCCATTAGAAAAGATCAGAACTTAAAATTGGGTAGAAATCATTACTGCCAGAGATAACATATATTTAAGAAGTAAGCGCAGGTCAAGTAAGAAAACCAAAATAGATAGT
>JASFGM010000223.1:0-5568 GCA_050123755.1 Desulfobacterales bacterium | reverse complement strand
AATTTGCCAAGGTCGTGGCTGACGGAATCATCAAAGGGGATACCATCAACGATCATCATATCCGGCTTAAAAATATCCTGTTCGATAAGGTCGGTAAGTCTTTCTTCCAGTTTGGGTACACTGAATCCTTCGACCCGAAACGTCATAATGAACCGATGGGGTAGAACCGAATCCCACAGCAGACCACTTTGAGGGATATCATATTGGGTGGCAATGCGGCTAAAGACTTCTTTATACCACAAACTCACCTTTTTTACGGGATCATCAAGGCTGATATGAAGAACTTTTTTTTCTCGAAGCATGCTGTTTAAGGCCAGCTGAACCAAGAAGGCTGTTTTACCCACACCGGCTCTGGCCAGCACAGCCCCGAATTGGCCTTTATTAAGGATATCATCACTTTCATATCCCATCCGTCTCAGCGGATTTTTCAATATGAGCTCATTTTTTAGCATGCTGATATTCCTTTCTTTGATAAAAATGATTTTAGCGCCTCTCAGCTCCGCATTGGTTTTAACGAATTGCGGGTTAAGCAACATTCTTTTTTTCCTCTGCGGCCTTTTTCATTAACGCTTCGGCGATGGATTGCGGAACCTGCTTGTAAGTGATAAATTCCATCGTAAATTGCGCCTGTCCTTTGGTAACCGATCTTAAATCTGTGGAATAACCAAACATCTCAGAAAGCGGAACCTGGGATTCGATGACACTGAAAGGTCCTTCGTCCTGTGTACCGACGATCAATGCCCGGCGCTGATTTAAAGTCGCCATGACCGCACCCTGAAATTCAGTGGGTGTTTCCACGACGACTTTCATTATGGGCTCATGAATGACCGGCTTGGCTTGGGCGTAACCTTGCAGGAAAGCGCCGCGGGCCGCGGCCTGAAACGCCATTTCGGATGAATCCACGGAATGAGAGGCGCCGTCATTGATCACCACCCGGATCCCGGTGACGGGGAATTCCATTTTGGGGCCTTTTTTTAGGGAATTTTTAAAGCCCTTTTCACAGGCGGAGATAAATTGAGTCGGAATCGCCCCGCCCACGATTTTATTTTCAAAGACAAAATCTTCATCCGGGATCGGCTCCAAAAAGCCGGCAACCCGTCCGAATTGACCGGCACCACCGGTTTGCTTTTTGTGAATATAGTCGAACTCCGCTTTTTGGGTAATGGTTTCCCGATAAGCGACGCGGGGCGGGCTGGTGTCTACTTCGGCCTGATATTCACGCCGCATGCGTTCAATGTAGACTTCCAGATGGAGTTCACCCATCCCCGAAATAATTGTATCACCGGTTTCGTCGTTCACATAGACTTTAAAGGTCGGGTCTTCCTTGGTAAATCGCCCCAGGGCTTTGGACACATTGACCTCCGATTTATTGTCTTTGGGGAAAATAGCCAGCGATATCACCGGTTCCGGCACATACATGGACGTCATGGTTAAACTGACGCCAGGGGCGACGAAGCTGTCTCCCGAAGCGCAGTCAATACCGAACAATGCACCGATGTAGCCGGCCGGAATCGTGTCGATATCTTCCATCTGATCCGCATGCATACGGATGAGCCGGCCCACCTTAACTTTTTTTCCGGTGCGCACATTAACGATCGCATCTCCTTTGGCCAGAGACCCCTGATAGACACGGATGTAAGTTAACTGGCCGTAGGGCCCGTCTTCCAGTTTAAACGCCAGGGCAACCAGGGGTTTGTCGATTTGATTGGAAAGCACGACCGGCTGCTCTTCGTTATTCATGTCCAGGGCCTGATTGTCGACGTCGAGCGGGCAGGGGAGCAGTCGGGTAACCGCATCCAAAAGCGGTTGGATTCCTTTATTTTTATAGGCAGAACCCATGAAGACCGGTGTCAGCTGGCGTGAGATGACACCCTTGCGGATGCCATTGTAGATCATTTCAGCGCTGATGTCCTTTTCTTCCAGGATGGCTTCAGTCAGTTCATCTGAAAACATGGAGGCCTGATCGATAAGGATTTCGCGGTGGTCGAGGGCGGTTTGCATTAAATCAGCCGGTATTTTCTCCAGACGGACCTTTTCACCTTTATCGCCGTCAAAATAGATCGCTTGCATGCAGACGAGATCAACCACACCTTCAAAATTCGCTTCCAGTCCGATAGGCAATTGCATCGCTACGGCATTATGCCCCAGCTTTTCTTTAAGCTGTCGGACCACCCGGTCCGGGTTGGCGCCGCTGCGATCGCATTTGTTGATAAACGCAATACAGGGGACTTGGTAGCGTTTCATTTGTTGATCGACCGTTATGGACTGGGATTGGACTCCGGCAACAGCACAAAGGACGAGCATGGCCCCATCCAGGACTCTCAAGGAGCGTTCGACTTCAATCGTAAAGTCTACGTGGCCCGGGGTATCGATGATATTGATTTCGTGGTCCAGCCACTCGCAGTAAGTGGCCGCCGAAGCAATGGTGATGCCGCGTTCCTTTTCAAGTTCCATGGAATCCATGGTGGCGCCGACGCCGTCTTTTCCCTTGACATCATGCATGGTGTGGATGCGCTGGGTGTAGTAAAGAATGCGCTCGGTCAGGGTTGTTTTCCCCGAGTCGATATGGGCACTGATACCGATGTTGCGCAGGTTCCGAATATCTTTTTTCATATTGACTTCCTTTGATTAAAAACCCCCATCTGCTGTGATGCGCGATGGGGGTATAAGCGGTATAAATTTGAAACTGCGAAAACTAATGGCAAATTTTGGGATTGTCAAGCGAATTTTTTATTTTCGTCCCTTTTTAAACCGCTTGGTGGCCGGGCGTTTTCGCAGAAGCACATAAGTAGCTCCGGCGCCGCCGTCACATAATCGTGCGCTTGCAAATGCCATGACCCACTTTCGCCAGGTGCCGGTCGTAAGCCACTTAAATACGTTTGTCTTTAAGATCGGTTCAGCCGGTGACGAAAGGCCACGGCCGTGAATGACTAAAATCATACGTTTTCCGTCGGCGATGCTTTTTTTTAAAAAGTCCTCAAAAACGTCCCTGGCGTTTGCGACACTGAGCCCGTGCAAATCGACGTGACCCTGGATCGAAAATTCTCCGCGATGAAGCCTTTCAGCGACCGCGCGATTGACCTGATACCCGGTGCCTTCGATATATTCTGCTGTGTCCGCAACGACAAAGCCTTTGCCGGTCCTAACCAGTTCTTCCAACTGGCGCAAGATTTCGGATTCCGTGTTGTTTGCCCTAACGGAGGCTGACGACGCGTGGGTCGGCTGTTCGGCGCAAATGTTTCGCGGCAATCTGACGACATCCGCCATGGCCGCTTCAAAGATCGTCCGGTCGTTTTCGGGATCTGTTCTGCCAGGCGTTGATTTTGAGGTGCAGGCGGGCTTAGCCTCTTTGAGCGCGATAGAATTGTTTTCCAAAAGCGCTTTTAGGCCTTCAAATGGACGGAACCCGCCTTTATGTCCGGAAGATTTCATCTGTTAATCATATTTTCTAAAATAGCAGGATTGTCTTAGATGGGGTTTTGAAACCACTTCTATACTATATGGCTTTTTCAATCAGAAGACAAATTGTTATTACCTAAGTTGAGCGTTTCAAATTTATGGGTCTGTGTACCGAATTGATCGTTAAAAAAAGAAAAACAGGGGCAAACCCGCCAAAGGCGGATCTCCAACCTCGACTTTCACTCGATTAGGGTTTAAGATATACAGATAAATGGGTAGATTTTAAAACGAACGCATGCAAAAGGGTATCAGGATGGATTTAAAGCCTCATAGTCCGGCTAAAGTCGTTAATGCACCCGAGGCGGTATCCAAGATCAAAAACGGCAGTCGTGTTTTTATCGGCACCGGATGCGGCGAACCCCAGCATCTGATTAAAGCCATGGTAGATGATGCAAATATCCAGGATATTTTAGTCTATCAGATGCTTTCCTCGACGCTTTCCGAGTTTATTGATGTTGAATCTTTTCGCCGCCGGTTTTCCCTCAAGCTTTTCTTTATCAGTCAGCGTATGCGCAAAGCGGCATTTGAAGGAAAAATTGATTATATTCCGGCGTATTTGTCTCAAATTCCGCGGCTGTTTGCCAGTCAGCGTATCGGGCTTGACGTTGCCCTGGTGCAGGTCAGTCCGCCCGATAAATTCGGATATTGCAGCTTAGGTGTCTCTGTAGATATTACCCGATCGGGATTGGAAAACGCGCATATGGTCATTGCCCAAGTGAATCCGCGGATGCCTCGAACCTGGGGCGACAGTTTTATCCATCTTGATGAAATCGACTGGCTGGTCCCTTTCGAAGAACCCCTGGTAGAGGAGATCCAAACCGCAAAAGATAGGGAGATCGCCCGCAGGATCGGCCTTTTTGTTTCCCAGCTTATTGATGACGGGGCTACGCTTCAAATCGGCTTCGGTCATCTTCCTTACGCCATCTTGCCGTATTTGGATAGCAAGAAGGATTTAGGCCTTCACACCCAGCTCATTACCGACGGTTTGCTGCCATTATTCGAGAAAAATGTCATCACCAATAAGAAAAAAACATTATTGCCGGGCAGAGCAGTTGCATCTTTGTGTATGGGTTCGGAAAAACTTTATCGCTATGTCGACAACAATCCCGCTTTCTATTTTCGATCGTCGGAATTTGTGAATGACCCTACCGTAATTGCGCGCAATGATCATCTGGTATCCATCAGTTCGGCCCTGGAAGTGGATTTAACCGGTCAGATCTGTTCGGATTCAATGGGCTACTTGTTTTACAGCGGTATCGGGGATCAGGTCGATTTTTTAAGGGGAAGTTCAATGTCGAAAGGTGGATTTTCGATTGTCGCCTTGCCGTCGACAGCCCAAAATGGTGTGGTCTCACGGATTGTGCCCCATTTAAGCGAAGGCGCAGGCGTAGCGACCACCCGCGGGGATGTGAATTTTGTCATTACGGAATACGGAATTGCCGAACTGCAGGGAAAAGGGATTTATCAGCGGGTAATGGAACTGGCCCAAATTGCCCATCCAAAATTCCGCGAAGCGCTAATCAGCGTGGCGAAAAAGCGCCATTATATATTTGCCGATCAACTGCCGCCCTCCACCGAAGATCTTCTTTTTCTTGAAAGTTACAAGAGCACATTAAAGCTGAAAAACGGCAAAACCATGGAATTCCGGCCGCTGCTGCCATCCGATGAATTTGCCTATCGGAATTTCTTTTATTCTCTTCAAGAAGAAACGATCTATTTGCGGTTTTTCTATCGCATGCGGACCTTTTCGCATGAAGTGGTCCAAAAACACTGGGCCAGTGTCGATTACCGTAAAAATATGTCGATAATCGGTCTTGTTCAGAAAGGCGGGCATAAAGAGATCAGTGCCATTGGGAGCTATGCCTATGATAAGGAGAATAGGGCTGAAGTTGCCTTCGTTGTCCGTGAAGAATTCCAGGGAATGGGAATTGCTTCATATCTGCTCAAGGTGCTTGAACAAATTGCACTAGAAAACAATTATACCCAATTTTCGGCAAGCGTTTTGCGAGAGAATAAGGCGATGATTCAAGTCTTTAAAAAGCGATATCCAAATTTAAAGCTTTGCGCTCAAACCGGCGGCGAGGTCTTAATCGAAATGGATTTAGATGG
>JASFGM010000222.1:0-5574 GCA_050123755.1 Desulfobacterales bacterium | reverse complement strand
GCTGTATAGAGCTCAGCCATGGTAAGTGCGGCTGAAATTTGTACCCGAATACGGGCCTTGTCTTTGGGGACCACCGGATAGGAAAATGCGATCACATAGACGCCCTCTGTCAGCATCTGATCGGCCATTTCCACGGCGACTTTGGCATCGCCCAGCATGATCGGCACAATGGGATGATCGCCCGGATTTATCTTAAACCCGGCTTCGATCATACCTTTCCGAAAATAGGTGGTATTGCGCTCCAGGCGATCCCGCAATTCGGTGGACGCACTCAGGGTTTCCAGTGCCTTAAATACAGCCGCGGCGACACCGGGGGCCAGGGTGTTGGAGAAGAGATAGGGACGTGAGCGCTGCCGCAGAATATCAATGATTTCCCGACGCCCACTGGTAAACCCGCCGGAGGCCCCACCGAGTGCTTTACCAAAAGTGGATGTAATGATATCCACACGGTCCATCACGCCATGATATTCGGGGGTGCCCCGACCGGTCGTTCCGATAAAACCGGTGGAGTGGGAATCGTCCACCATGACCAGCGCATCATAGCGGTCCGCCAGATCGCAGATGCCTTTCAGATTCGCTACGATACCATCCATCGAAAAGGAACCGTCGGTGGCCACCAGGCGAAAGCGTGCGTCCTGAGCTTGATTCAGCTTGGCCTCCAGGTCCGTCATGTCGTTGTTCTTATAGCGGTATCTGCGCGCTTTGCAGAGCCGGATGCCATCGATGATGCTGGCATGATTCAGTTCGTCGGAGATAACCGCATCCTCGGGACCCAGCAAGGTTTCAAAAAGACCCGCATTGGCATCAAAGCAGGAAGAATAAAGAATCGTGTCGTCGGTGCCCAGAAACTGCGATACCTTTTGCTCAAGCTGTTTGTGGAGCGCCTGGGTGCCGCAGATAAAACGCACCGAAGACAGGCCGTATCCCCATTGCTCCAAACCTTCCTTGGAGGCATCGACCAATTCCTGAGTCCCGGCCAGGCCTAAGTAATTATTGGCGCAAAGGTTGATTACCTGACTGCCGTCGGCCAGTTGGACCTTGGCTCCCTGGCGGCCGGCAATAATGCGCTCGTCCTTGAAAAGACCGCTACTGCGAATCTGCTCCAGTTCATTGATCAGATGCTTCTTTATTTTGCCGTACATTCTGGGGCTCCTTTTAAAATATTTTGCAAAATGACCGGTTCATCATTTCATATTTCATTTGACCAATTTAAAATAACTTTACCGGATTTCCCGGATCGCATGACCTTAAATGCCTTTTCATACTCGGTATAATTAAACCGGTGGGTGATGACCGGGCTGATATCCAATCCGGTTTGTATCATTGCCGTCATTTTATACCAGGTCTCATACATCTCACGGCCGTAGATGCCTTTAAGCGTAAGACCGTTAAAAACGACCAGGTCCCAATCAACGGCCGTGTCAGGGGGTAAAATCCCCAGCATCGCTACCTTGGCTCCATGGCACATGTTGGCCAGCATGGCACGCAGCGCATCCGGGTTGCCCGACATCTCCAGGCCAACGTCAAAGCCCTCCTTCATGCCCAGTTTTTTCTGGGCGTCTTCGATCTTTGCGGTGCGCACATCCAGTGCCAATGTGGCACCCATTTTTTTGGCCAGTTTTAAGCGGTAAGGAATCACATCGGTTACCACAATGTAACGGGCACCGGCGTGTTTGGCAATCGCGGCTGCCATGCACCCGATGGGTCCGGCACCGGTGATCAGCACATCTTCACCCAGCACATCAAATGACAGGGCGGTGTGGGCCGCATTGCCCAACGGATCAAAGCACGTCAGAACATCGGTCTGAATATTCGGATCACAGTACCAGATGTTGGTCACGGGAATGCTTAAATATTCAGCATAGGCGCCGGGTCGGTTAACGCCGACCCCGCTGGTCCGCATACACAGGTGACGTCGACCGGCCAGACAGTTTCGGCAACGGCCGCAAACCACGTGGCCTTCACCGGAAACCAGATCGCCGGGTTTGAAATCATGGACGTTGCTGCCGATCTCGGCTATCCGTCCGACAAACTCATGACCCACCGGCATCGGCACGGGAATGGTTTTCCGGGCCCACTCATTCCAGTTGTAAATATGAATGTCCGTACCACAGATCGCTGTTTTGTGAATTTTAATGAGAACATCGTTGATCCCAACCTCCGGAACGGGCACCTGCTCCAGCCAGAGCCCCGGCTCCGGCTTTGCCTTTACCAATGCATCCATTTTAGAAGCCATGCTTACCTCCGGACTGGGCGTTATCTGTTATTCGTTATTTGTTATTCGTTTAAAAGGAATAATATCTAATTTTATATCTGACCCATTCTCGAAATATAAAATGAGGTTACCATCGAATTCTAATAACCATTAACGCCTAATCGTGCGTTTATCGCTCAACTTAGGTTGTATTTGCGGCTCAAAAAAGGACATGCCGCTACGATTAACCGGTTGCCAGATCAAGAATCTCGGCGATATCTTTAACCGCGATAGCGGATGCGGTTTCCTTGACGCCGTCATTGAGCATGGTATTGCAAAAGGGGCACACCGCCACGACGGTTTCAGCCTTGGTGGCCATCACCTCTGCGACACGCTCGCTGTTAATGCGCTTACCGATCTTTTCCTCCATAAACATTCTGGACCCACCGGCACCACAACACAGCCCTTTGGAGCCGCTGCGGTCCATTTCCTTTATTTGAAGGCCGGCAATCGAACCCAGAACTGTTCTGGGCGCATTTAGCATACCATTCCACCGGCATAGATAACAAGAGTCATGCAGTGTGACGGTTTCTTCCAATTTACCGTTTGGCTTTAGTTTTCCATTTTGAATGAGGTCCGCAAAAAATTCGGTATGGTGGACCACTTCAGGCATCACCCCGAATTGAGGGTATTCATTTTTCAAGGTGTTGTAACAGTGGGGACAGCCTGTCAGGATCTGAGCGGGCTTATATCTGTTGAAGGTTTCCAGGTTTGCCTGGATCAACAATTGGGCGATATATTCATTGCCCGCCCGCCGGGCAGCATCTCCGGTGCAGCGCTCTTCAGGACCGAGTATGGCAAAATCAAGGTCTGCTTTTTTCAAGAGATTGATAATGGCGCCGGCGACCGCTTTACCTCTTTCGTCAAAAGCGCCGGCACACCCGACAAAGTAAAGAATTTGGGCTTCCGGATGGTCGCTCAGTAAGGGCACATCCAGCCCCCGGCACCACTCTGCCCGGGTTTCCGGAGCAAAGCCCCATGGATTAAACTGATGTTCCAGATTGGTAAAGGTTTCCTGTAATTCATCGGGAAACCGGGACTCCATCATAACCAGATTTTTGCGTATTTCCAAAATGAAATCTAAATGCTGTATGTGAAGCGGACAGATGCTTTCGCAGGCCCTGCAGGTCGTGCAGGACCAGATCACATCTTCAGTAATCGGCGCTCCATTTCGAATAATCGGTTCGATCGCGGTTCCTTTTTCAGAAAATTGGTTGATAAGATCATCCTTCAAATCTACAACCACCGCCTTGGGAGAAAGGGGCTTGCCGGTCATGTCTGCCGGACACTGTTCTTCACACCTTCCGCACTCGGTGCAGGCGTAAAGGTTAAGAACGTTTTGCCAGTTTAACTCGTTAATGCGACCCAGCCCAAAACTTTCGACAGTCTCATCTTCTAAATCGGTTTTAACCATGGCCTTCGCAGTCTCTAAAGGCGCCAGGATCACATTCGGGATCGCCGCCAGGATATGAAGATGCTTTGATCCGGGTATATATATAAGGAAATAAAAAATGACCGCCAGATGAATCCAGTAAGAGATTTCCAGCCCGATGATTAATGCCGATTGGTCAAGGTTTTCTAAATTAAGAAATTGCGAAATGGGATACGAAACGACGTTGTATTTGATGAGAGGCTGTAATGCTTCCGGGTAAAGGACAATTCGAAAGGCATTGATTGAAAAAAAGCTTAAGATGATCACGGTGATAAACAAAAGAATCAGCCGGGAGTCTAACCCGTCTGTCAGATATTTTGGCTTTAAGATGACCCGCCGGAATACACAGTAAGCCAGACCCACAAGTGTCAGCAACGCCAGAATGTCTGCCAACAAAGCATACCGAACATATATTCCGGGCACGATGCTGGCAAAACTGAATCCGGGGAAAATGCCGGCAATCATTAATTCAATGGTATGGGGAAGTACGGCGATGAATCCAAAAAAGATCAGGGTGTGCGCTAAACCGGGAAAAGTTTTTTCACGCACGCCGGACTGCAGCAGGACCTCTTTGAAAAGGATTATTAGGCGTTTCAATAATCGGTCTAGCGCGAAATTCTTGTGACCGGATACGGTGGTCATCAGATGGATCAGACGGCGCGACTGGATGAAGAAATATCCAAAGCTTCCAACAAGTCCAAGCGCAACTAAAATGGACTTTATGGTGAAATATGCGCTCATCTATATTTTGTACCCATCAGTCGCAAAGCCTTTTTGTGAGTTGCCCATTATTTTTTTCCAGCGATCTCCAGCAGTTTGCGGGTGAGTACCGGGATGATCTCAAACAAGTCGGCAACAACGAAGTAATCACATTTTTGTACGATAGCGGCTTGCAGGTCTTTGTTAACCGCAATGATCATGCCGGCTGTTTTCATACCGGCAAAATGCTGCACGGATCCGGAAATGCCGCAGGCAATATAGACTTTCGGGTTTACGGTCTTGCCGGTTTGCCCTACCTGCATGCTGTGCGGCACCCAGCCGGCATCGACTGCAGCCCGGGACGCGCCGACTGCGGCTCCGATCAATTCCGCACATTCGAAAAGAATGTTAAAGTTATCCGGTTTTTCCATACCCCGTCCACCGGATATGATGATATCGGCTTCGGTTAAGTCGATCCCTTTGAATGTTTGCTGTTTGATCTCCTTTACTGCCAGGCCTTCACTTTCAACATTTGTCTGAAAAGGCATCACTTCGGCTTCAGCGGTTGCGGGTTTTGCCTCGATGGCATTGGGCCGAATGCCATATATATAATGCTGTCCTCCGACTTTGATGCTAGCGATGGTCTTGCCCGAAAACTGGGATTTTTTGACCGTGCGTTCGTTCAGATTTAGGTCGGTGCAATCCATGACCAGGGGTGCATCAAGGTAAGCGGCAATCCGCGGCAGCAAATCTTTTCCCTGGGCGCTGGTGAGCCCGCAAAGGCTGGTTATGCCAAAGTGCTCCATGGCAGCGATTATCGCTTTGGCCCATTTGACCGGGTTCCATTGAATCGGTCCTGCTTCGGCGGTTATATCGATTATTTTTCCAATCCCAAATTGCTGAAGCTGTTCCTTATAGGCCGCTGCGTTTCCGTTTAATACCAAAGCATACAGTTCACACCCTGGCTCGCGGACCAGGGTGATCACACCGTAATTGGTCTTCTTAATTTCATTGTCTTTTAATTCGATTAAAATACCGACTTTTTCCATTTTACTATCGCTTTTAGTGTTGTGTCCCACAAAAATATTACAAAAGTCGTAATGGCTATGGTTTCAGTGTTCAGGCAAAGTAGGTTTCAGGTGTCAGGTGTCGGGTGTCAGTAAACAAATGACTGAGGGCGGAAAGCAGT
>JASFGM010000221.1:0-5582 GCA_050123755.1 Desulfobacterales bacterium | reverse complement strand
CAACCAGCATCCCATTGGATACCACTCCCATGAGTTTGGCGGGCTTTAGATTGGCGACGATAATCACCTGTTTGCCGATCAATTCTTCAGCCGTGTACTTTTCGGCAATTCCGGCTACCAGGGTTCGTTTATGCCCCGTATCGACTTCCAGTTTTAAGAGTTTCTTTGCTTTCGGGATCGGTTCGGCATGCACGACCGTCGCCACCCTCAGGTCGATGCGACTGAATTCCTCTATGGTAATTTCGGGTTTGGTTTCCAAAACGGCGCGTTCCTCCTGCAGTGTAGCGGCTGAATCAGAAGCCGCTTTTTCCATTTCAATTCTTGGAAATAAAGCGACCGATTTCAACAGCGTCGTTCCCGGCGCAAGCGCTTTCCAGGTTCTGAGCTGATTGAGGTGATAAAAAGAATCGTCCGGATCCAGTCCGAGATGTTGTTGTATTTTTTTGGCCGTATCCGGCATTACCGGGTAAATCAGGCCTGAAATAATTCGAAGCCCTTCAAGTAAATGGTAAATTACGGCTGCCAGTTGCTTGTGACTCGATTTTTTCTTGGCCAGCACCCAGGGTGCGGTGAAATCAATGGTTTTGTTCATTTGCCCGATAAATTCCCACACAGCCGTCAGGGCTTTTTGAAACTCAAAAGATTCCATCAAGGTTTCAAAATTCTTGATAGTCTCCAGGGCGCCGGATTGCAGGTCGAGGCCCAATTCCTTTTCCGCCCGAGGGTCGACTTGCGGCACGCCGCCGTTGAAGTATTTATGGGCCATGGATATAATTCTGGAAAAAAGGTTGCCGAGATCATTGGCCAGATCCGAGTTGATCCGCTGGACCAGGGCGCTCTCACCAAAGCTTGAATCCAGTCCGAACTTCATTTCGCGAATCAGAAAAAACCGAAAGGCATCCAGTCCGTATAGATTTTTTAGTTCCAGCGGTTCGACGACATTGCCAAGACTTTTTGACATCTTACTCTGTTCGATATTCCAGTATCCGTGTACGTTCAAATGTTGGTATATGGGTATTCCGGCAGCCTTGAGCATGATGGGCCAATAGATGCCGTGGGGTTTAAGAATATCTTTGGCGACGATGTGCTGGGCCACCGGCCAGAACTTCTGAAACAATTCACCATCCGGGTATCCGAGTGCTGAAATGTAGTTTAACAGGGCATCAAACCAGACGTAAGTGACGTAATTTTTATCGAAAGGAAGGGTGATGCCCCACTTCAGCCGGCTTTTTGGCCTGGATATACAGAGATCTTCAAGCGGCTCTCTGAGAAAAGCCAGCACTTCATTACGGTAGCGTTCAGGGCGAATAAAGTCCGGATGCTTTTTGATGTGCTCCAGGAGCCAGTCCTGGTAGCGACTCATCTTAAAAAAATAATTCGATTCTTTAATCGTTTCTGGCGCGGTCTCATGATCCGGACACCTGCCGTCGACCAATTCCCGATCGGTATAAAAGCGCTCACATCCGAAACAATACTGGCCCTCATATTCACTGAAATAAATATCGCCCGCATCATAGATTTTTTGAAGAATCTGGCTCACGATCTCCATATGGGAGGCATCGGTGGTGCGGATAAAATAATTGTTGGTAATATTGAGTTGCGGCCAAAGGTCTCTAAATAGCTGGCTAATTTTATCGACATAAGCCCGGGGGCTCAGGTTTTCCTTTTTAGCCGCCCGCACCACCTTGTCTCCGTGTTCGTCGGTTCCCGTGAGGAAATAAACTTCTGCCGGGCGCATGGTATGAAACCGCGTAATTACATCGGCGACAATGGTCGTATAGGCATGTCCTAAATGCGGGCGGGCGTTCACATAGTAAATTGGAGTGGTGACGTAAAACGGTTCGGTCATGTTCCCTCTTATTCCTTCTCCTGGACGACTTTGTCCGTGGTGAATTCGATTTCCAGGTCGCCTTCCAGCCGAACGGCAACGCGGTTGCATATGGCATTATGACGAACCACTCTGCCTTTTCCGCTGGGTGTTATGACGGTTTTGCCCACGCGGGGCAAATTCTTTTTTAACTCCTGGTAGGTTTCAAACTCGTATGTTAGACAGCACATCAGTCGCCCGCATTGTCCTGAAATTTTGGTAGGGTTAAGCGACAGGCTTTGTTCCTTGGCCATCCGTATCGATACAGGATCAAATTTATCTAAAAATGTTGAACAGCACAGTTGGCGGCCGCAGCGACCGATACCGCCGCACATTTTGGCCTGGTTGCGTATGCCCACCTGGCGCATTTCAATTCTGACCCCGAGTTCTTTGACCAACATTTTTACAAGCTGTCTAAAATCTACGCGCCCCTCGGCTGTGAAAAAAAAAGTATATTTGCTTCCATCGAAGGATTTTTCAACGGAAAAGAGATTCATCTTCAAGGCGAGTTTGCGGATGCACTCCAGGCAAAAGGTATGCGCCCTTCTTTCATCGGCCAGATTTTTTTCGCGCTGGTTGAAATCTTTTTCAGTCGCCAACCGGAAAACCTTTTTGAGTGGCTTGCCGGGCTGTTTTCTTTCGCTGAGGGCCGGAGGCACTACGACTGTTCCGAAACCGAGCCCCTGTTCCGTTTCAACGATCACATGATCACCCCGGTTAAGGACAAATACACCGCAGTCAAAATCATATACCTTGCCTGCGGGTTTGAATCGTATGCCGACTATTTTTTTCATTTTAGGTTTTTTGGGCCAGTTTTATGAGCAAGTTTTCCATACTGAGCCTTAAATTGGTGTTTGCCGTGATACGGTTTTGGGCTTGTTGAACGGCATCCACTTTAGACAGCAGCGATGATACACTGACCTTTTCCGATGCGATCCTAATTTTATCCGCAACATCCTGATTGATGATTTTTTCGGGATCATACTGGCCGATGATGAGATCTCGAAACCAAACCTTTATGACCTCCAGCGTTTGCGAAAGTTCCTCCCTTTCTGCGGATAATTTTTCAGCAAGCGCAAGCAGGCCACCCATCTTTTTCACGGATAGGGTATTGATTTCATCTATCAACCATTTTCTCCGTTTTAACCAGTTGCTGCGGAGCATGGTCTGAGCCCGGGAGTAGCTTCCATTGGCCATCGCGGCAAGGATTCCAGCTGCTTGAGGTGCAAGTTCATGTTTTTCCCTGAGCAAAACCGCCATATTTTTCTGAGAAATCGGGTTGAACCCAATGAGCTGGCAGCGCGATACGATCGTCGGGAGCAAAGCGGATTTGTGGGTAGCGATGAGTACCAGCATTGTCCGGCTTGGCGGTTCCTCCAAGATTTTAAGGAGGGCATTGCTGGCCGCTGCATTCAAAGCCTGGGCAGCGGATATGACAACCACCCGGGTTTTGGCCTCATACGGTCTCATGGCCAGTGTGTGCGCCAGCGCCCGAATCTGTGCAATCTTAATAAATGAACCGGACGGTTGGATTCGGATGATGTCCGCGTGGTTGCCCGACTCGATTTTTCGGCACGATTTACAGACACCGCAGGACCCCAGCGCGGTTAAATCAGATTTGACCGTTGAGCTGCCGGGGTCATGTTTTGAGAGATCTTCAGCCTCGAGCCCGTAATTTTCATCCTGGCAGTTGCATGCCATTGCCAGTGCAATGGCGGCCGCTTTTTTGCCCACACCTTCTGTACCTGTAAAGAGAAAAGCGTGAGGGAGGGTCCTGTTTTTAAGGAGGGTGGTTAGAATTCGTATGGGTCGTTCTTGATTTATTAGCGACTCAAACCCAGGCACAATTCATTTCACTCCGCTATTCTAACGTTCCAATATTCCATGCGCTAAGGGCAGATCAATCACCCCTGGAACTGGAACGCTTGAACGGTTTTCGCCAAAAGCGGATTGAAATATTGAGAAAATTCAATAATCTACCCGTTCTTTCAGCTCTTTTCCGGATTTAAAAAAAGGAAGTTTTTTCGGTCTAATGGTAACTTGCTCTCCGGTTTTTGGGTTTCTACCGGTATAGCTTTTATAATCTTTTACAAAAAAGCTGCAAAGACCGCGGATTTCAACCCGTTCTCCCCGTGCCATGGCATCTGCCATGTTAGCGAAAAATATTTGAACAACCTTTGCTGCCTCTGCTTTGGAAATGTTGGCTTCTGTTTTCAAAGCGGAGATGAGCTCCAACTTATTCATAGAACCTCCTTTATCTAAATACGCGTCGGCCAAAATTTGTGGAATTTATAAGCTGAAACTTAATTAGATGTCAAGTAGTTATGTTAATATTTTGGGTATAATTTCAATTTCGTCTTCACTGACTTCGACTCCGGCATATTGTCCGAGGGCTTCGATATTGACAACGACGCGACCCTTTCCACCATAGCGGACAAAAGTTCCGGCAACGCCAACAAACGGCCCGCTTACCACCAGGACTTTATCTCCTTTTTTCAGATGATAACCGGTCGTTACGGGATAGTCACCGGCCACCATGATTTTTAATGAATCTACGGTTTCCTCAGGGACCGATACAGGCCCATGTTTGCTGCCGATCAGCCGAACTGCGCCAGCGGTTTTTACAATCTCCAGATGAGACTCGGGGGCAAGATCGGTCTTCACAAACAGGTAGCCGGGAAACAGCGGAATTCGAATCATGGCTTTTCTATCGCGACGTTTGCTCCTTACGGTAATCTTCGGTAGAAAAACCTCTATGGATTTTTTCCCCAGGACGTCATTAACCACATTTTCAAATCTGCTTTTGGTATGCAACACATACCAGAGACGGTTTAATCGTCTGTCTTCCATTTGTTATGATCCTAATTTAAATACCTTATTTTATCAATAGCCGACTTCACCAAGCCCAAAGAGGTTGATTTTAAATTCAAATATTTGGTCATTGGGCTCATCCGTATATTTAAAATCAAAGGACCAGCATTGGGCCTGATAGGAGAAACCGGCACCGGTCCGGATTCTTAAACTTTTTTCAATGTTCTGTTGGTGGTCTAAGAGGATGGATAGCCGATCGGTCACCTGTACTGTTAATTTTCCGGAAATGCTCTGGATGGTCCTATTGTTATCGATTTCTTTAGATTTTTTTGAATAGCGATAGTTGACATACAACTCGTCGCCGCGGTGGTCCCACAGGGATGCCTGAAGATTATGGGATAAAAATTCGGTATCGTAAACCGACCATTCCGCGTCTGCATCTACCCGGATGTATTTGCCGGGAGTGATGTCCAGTCTGGCCAGAATCGGTGAAAAGGATCGGTTTGAATTTTCAAAATCGTAGCTATGTTCCACATCAAAACGAAAAAAGTCGTTATAATTATAGTTGACAGGTGTTTGACGGTTGCTGCCGGCTGCTGAATGTTGTGAGATCGCCGGTTTAATTTCAACCGGCTTTGATTTGGAAGTCAGCGTATTTGTGAGAGCGTAGGTAATTTTATTGGTTGCATCGATTCGGTCGATCGGGTCAAAACGGGGCAGATCACCTTGAGCTACGTCGGGTATGAATTCATGGGTTACCTGAGGTCTGATGGTATGCTTTATCTTTTCAAATCCCTGATTTTCCAAATCGAATACTTTGGTTATTTCGGTAAAAAAATCTAAACGGGTGTCAAAAAGCTCACGATGCTCCCATCGATCGCTGCTGGATTCATCGTCGAAATTT
>JASFGM010000220.1:0-5592 GCA_050123755.1 Desulfobacterales bacterium | reverse complement strand
GGTTACCCATCAGACAATATGTGTGTACTTTAATAGAAAATCGTTCTACGGCTTTCTCGAGATAAGACAAAAATTTTTCTCTATCTCTTGAACTTCGATACAGGTTTTCGCCGGCGTTGCCACGGTTAATGATGTGATAGACAGCACCAGGATATTCGACACGCAATGGTCTTGCCATTTTTGATAGTTTCCAGCTAGCTCTTTATAATAAATTTGACTATTTTGTAAGCAAAGGAAGTACAGATGTCAATAATTAATAATTAAGATGTGACCCCTTTTGTATCGCTGTGGCAATGTGGCAATATTGAAGGAAAATTGATATGTTGAATTTGAGAATTTTGACATGACGATCTATTGAAAGTAAGCTAAAAAAAATAACTGAGGCAACGTAAAAAGTGGTGGCTCACAATGAACAAAGAATCAATTAATAAATGGGTATTGTTATTGCTGGTGTTTTTTATCTCAGCGCTCTTTTTGTCAATGATCAGTCAGTTTCTGATGGCCATTTTTTTGGCCGGCATTTTCTCGGCCCTGTCCTATCCTTTGTATCGCCGTTTTGAAAAGTGGTTCAAAGGTCGCCGCAGCCTGGCCTCCATTGCGACCCTCCTTTTGATTGTTTTTGTTGTGGTTTTACCGTTGGGCGGGTTGTTGGGGATCATCACGGCCCAGGCGATTAAGGTCGGTGAAGCCGTCAAGCCGTGGGTGGAACAGCAGCTGGCGGAACCGGATGCGATCACCCATGCGCTGAAATCCTTACCATTTTATGATCGGATCGAACCTTACCGCAATCTTATTTTAAAGAAAGCCGGCGAGATGGTGGGAGGGCTCAGCGGGTTTCTGATCAATCGGCTTTCATCGGTTACGCTGGGTACGGTGAATTTGTTGTTTATGCTGTTTATCATGTTGTACACCATGTTCTTTTTTCTGATGGACGGCAACAAATTGATTGAAAAAATTCTTTATTACCTGCCCCTGGAGGACCACGATGAGCGCCGCATGCTGAATAAATTCACCTCGGTCACCCGCGCTACCCTTAAAGGCACCGCGGTGATCGGCCTCTTGCAGGGTGTATTGGCCGGAGCGGCCTTTGCCGTGGTGGGGATTGACAGCGCGGTATTCTGGGGCGCCATTATGGCGGTGCTGTCCTTTATTCCCGGCATTGGCTCCGCCCTGGTGTGGGGACCGGCAGTCATCATTTTAGCCGCCACCGGACATGCTGCCAAAGCCGTGGGGCTGGGGGTGTTTTGTGCGGCGGTTGTCGGCAGTATCGATAATTTTTTGCGTCCCATTCTGGTCGGAAGGGACACCCAGATGCACGAGCTGATGATTCTTTTCGGGACCCTGGGTGGAATTATCATGTTCGGTATGGTGGGCGTCATCATCGGACCGATTATCGCGGCGCTATTTGTGACGGTGTGGGATATTTACGGTCTGGCATTTAAAGATGTTTTGCCCGCAGTGGCGCCCGCCGGGTCAGATGGCAAACCAAAGAATTCGAGTGCTGAAATACTTCCGAATGATTTTGATTCTGAAAAGGAACCGCCGCCGGAATAGTGGCCGCCGGCCTCAAATAGGTTTCGGGTGTCAGTGTTCAGGTGTCAGAAAGGTACAGAGGACAGAACACAGAAAACAGATGACAGAAGACAAAGGGCAGACTGACTTCTGTCATCTATTCTCTGTTATCCGACACCTGACACCTGAACACTGACACCTATTTGAAGCCAGAAGCCATGCGAGTTGACTTCTAAAGATGTGCCGTGGTTGTAATTTCCACCCTGGTGCCAAACGGAAGACTGCCCGCCTGAATGCAGGTTCGAGCCGGGCGGTTTTCTTTAAAATATTTTTTATAGACTGCGTTAAACCGGGCGTATTCTTCGATGTCAAGCAGATAAACGGTAACCGTTAATACCTTGTCCAGCGAAGATCCGGCTTCTTCTAAAATAATGCGCAGGTTTTCCAGCCCCAGTTCGGCTTCTTCTTCCACCGTACCCAGTTTAATTTCATTGGTCTGGGGGTCAACCGCTCCCTGACCGGCCACATAGATCATGCCGTTGTGGATGATGGCTTGGGAATAGGGCCCGCCCGTCACCGCCGCCTTATCGGTTTGAAAAACTATTTTCTCTTCCATTTTTAAAGTCCACAGATTTTTTTGACCTCATCATTGTCGATCAGTTCATCAACCGGTCCCTGATAGCAAATGCGCCCGTTGTCGATAATGTAGCCGTAGTCGCTTAAGGCCAGGGTGAATTTAAAATTTTGTTCGGCCAGTAAAACGGTTAAGCCAACCGCTTTAAGTGTTTGGATGCGTTCTCCCAGGGTTTTCACCAGCACCGGCGCCAGCCCTTCGGTGGGTTCATCCAGCAAGAGAAACTGCGGATTGGTCATTAAGGCCCTGCCGACGGCCAGCATTTTTTGCTCGCCGCCGCTCAGCAGTCCCCCCTTGCGGCTATCCATCTCTTTTAAGGCGGGAAATAAATCATAGACTTTTTGTTTGTCCCACTGTTCGCCCGCGGCGCCCGCGCGTTCGGCAATTTCCAGGTTTTCACCGACAGTCAGGTCGGCAAAGATGCGGCGGTCATCCGGCACCCAGCCCATGCCTTGGCGGACCAGTTTATAGGGCGGGGCCCCGGTTACATCTGCGTCATTGAACCGGACTTGACCCCGGGCAGGGGGGTTCAACCCCATGATGCTTCTAAATGTGGTGGTCTTACCGGCGCCGTTGCGTCCCAGCAGACAGACGACCTGCCCCTTTTTGACTTTTAGGGACACATCGAAAAGAATATGGCTCAATCCATAATAGGTGTGAATTCCTTCAACCGCGAGCATCATTCGTCTCCCAGGTAGGCTTGCTGGACTTCAGCGTTCTGTCGCACGGTTTGCGGTTCGTCCTGGACGATGGTGTGTCCCTGTTGCATGACCATGATGCTTTGAGCCGTGCCGAACACCACCTCCATGTCATGTTCGCAAAATAAAATGGTCAGGCCTTGGTCTGCGGCCAGGCGCTGAATCAGGCCCATGGTGGTTGTGGTTTCCTCCGGAGACATACCGGCGGTGGGCTCGTCTAAAATCAGCAGTTCCGGCTCATTGCCCAGGGCGATGGCAATCTCCAGGATGCGTTTGTCCCCGTGAGACAACGAGCCGGCCACATCCATTTTTCTATCCAATAAACCGACACTTTCCAGAATGCGATTGGTTTCATTAACGGCCAGCCGGGCGGCCGGTTGAAACAGCTTGTTGCTGAGTTTGCGCTGGGATAGAACCGATATCTGCACATTGCGAAAGACCGAAAGGCGGTGGAAAACATTGGCGATCTGAAATGAGCGGGCGATTCCTTTGCGGCAGATGACATGCGGCGGCATTTTTCCGATATCTTCATTGTTTAGCAGGATCTTACCATTATCGGGCTTCAGCTGGCCGCAGATCAGATTGAATAAGGTGGTTTTACCGGCACCGTTGGGCCCGATTACTGCCACCAGCTGTCCCTTTTCGACGCTGAGATAGGCACCGTTTACTGCTTTAAAGCCATCAAATGACTTATGCAAATTCTCAACACGAAGCATCCATCTAATCCGTCCGGCTTTCGGTTGCGTATTTTGCGCGGGAATGAAAAAGTTTCCTGTAGTTATAACCCATGATGCCTTCAGGCAGGAAGAAAATCAGCAAAATTAAAATGATGCCTAGAATAAGGGTCCAGTATTCCCCAACTTTCTCTATCGGTCCAATATTCTGTATCGCACCAACGAAGGTACGCAGGGATACAATGATGGCGGCGCCCAGGATGGGGCCGGCAAATGTAAACCAGCCGCCCAAAAGACACATGATGAATATTTCAAGGGACAATACCCAGAACAGCAGATCCGGGAAAATCGATCCTTCTACCACCACAAAGAGCACGCCGGCGACACCCCCGAAAAATGTGGCGATGACAATGGCTTTTAGCTGATGGTGGCGCACATGGATGCCCACGGCGGCACAGCGCTCCGGGTTGTCGCGGATGGCCTGCAACGTGGACCCGAACGGTGATTTCAAAATCAAATACAGGAGGATCAAACAGATTCCCAGGACCATTAAAACAAAGTAATAAGAACTGGTTGTGGATGCGATAAAATCGGGGATCGGGATGCCATGAATTCCGTCATCGCCTCCGGTGAGGTCGTACCAGCGAAAGGCGATGGCCCAGAGCAAGGATCCCAGAGAGATCTGCAGCATACCGAAATACAGTCTGTTCAGGCGAATGCAGAACATGCCGATCAGCAAGCCGGCAAAAGCGGCCGCCAAAGGCCCGGCCATAAAAGCCACCCACCACGGCAGAGCGGTCTTGGCTAACAGCAGCCCGGCCGTATAGGCACCGACGCCGTAAAAAGCGCCATGGTGAAATTGAAACAGCATTCCATGGCCCACGCACAGATTCAAGCTCATGGCCAGCAGGGCGGTTACAAAAATGACCGCCAGAAAATAAATGTAGAATCTCGACAGGAACGATGGCGCCAGAAGAAAAATCACAAAAATAGCGACACTGATGCCAAATCCTTTTTGTCGGATCATTTCGCTAAACAACACGGTTCCTCTCTACCATACCGATTTAAGCATCCCGGTGGGTTTCAAGGTTAAAACAATCACCACCGCAAGATAGGGAAAGACAATGGCAAACTGCGGCAATAACAACACACCGAATGATTGGGTGATGCCAAAAATCAACGAACCCACCAGGGCGCCCCACATGTTTCCCAATCCACCGATGGTGACGATTAAAAAGGCTTCGATGATGATGTTGTGATCCATGCCGATGGTCACACTGATGGTCGGTGAGACCAGAGCGCCACCCAGTCCGGCCAGCAGGCAGCCCAGGACAAATGCAAAAGCGAACACCCAGCTGACATTGATGCCGATGGCACCGACCATCTCCATGTCCACCGCTGCGGCCCGGGCGATTTTGCCTATTTTGGTTTTCATGGAAAACAGCCACAGCCCGATGGCCACCAGCGGACCGATGACCAGCAGAAACAGGTTGTATTTTGGAAACGGGGATCCGAAAACCGAGATGGATCCCTGGAGCAGGGTCGGTGGCATAATAGAGCGATAGTCGGCGCCCCATACCATTTTGGTTAAATCGCCCAGAATCAGCATCAGGGCAAAGGTGAACAACAGCAGCATCAGGTGCTCGCGCTGGTAAAGATGGCAGAACAAGGATCTTTCGGCGATCAGGCTAATCAAAGCGACCACCAGGGGAGATAGAATCAGCGCCAGCCAGAAGCCGATCGAACCGCCGCCGAGCAAAGTGGAGATGCTGTAGGCCACAAATGCACCGATCATGTACAGTGAACCGTGGGCCACATTCGGTACCCGCAGCACGCCGAGCACAAAGCTGAGTCCGGAAGTCACAATGAACAAAATCATGGAACGGCTCAGACCGACCAGAAACGTACTGCTCAAGGCTGCCAGGGTGATTGCCTGTCCGCCTTCCATAGTTCCTAATTCCTTACGAATCCGTATTATCCATCAACATGCTTTTTTTCAGCCCTAATCTAAAGGTCAAATAGAAAACAGATAGCAGAGGACAGAGGTCAGATAAGAAACAGCTTTTTTTTAGAC
>JASFGM010000219.1:0-5595 GCA_050123755.1 Desulfobacterales bacterium | reverse complement strand
TGTTGCACATTACAGGCATTCGAATGGAAATATGGTGGAGAAAAGACGTTCTCTGGGTTTGGATCAAAACGGCACGGTCGTCGGATTTGTAGGATGGTTGCTTCCCATCAAAGGGCCGGAATACCTGCTTAAGGCTATGGAATATGTCTGGCCGGAACATCCGGAGGCGTCGTTGGTTTTTGTGGGAAAAGGAGATCTGGATTTGGATCTAAGGACGCAAGCCCTTGAAGTCAGTGCAAACGGAAGAGTTAAATTCCTGGGCTGGCGGAATGACATAAATGAAATCATGCCGGTATTCGATATGCTTGTTTTGCCATCGTTGAATGAAGGCATGGGCCGCGTCCTGGTTGAGGCTATGGCAGCCGGAAAGCCGGTGGTGGCCAGCCGGGTAGGGGGCATACCGGATCTGGTGCAACATGGTGAAACCGGTTATCTGGTGCCGCCGGCAGATGAGAAAGCCCTGGCGGATGGTATTAAAAAGCTTTTGGATGATCCTGGAAACGCATGGGAAATGGGGCAGCGGGGAAAAGAATACTGCCAAAAATTCAGCCTGGAAGCGATGATTGAAAAACTGGATGATTTGTATTCTGATTTAACTAACAATTAGACAGGATTTACAGGATTTTTTGGATTTTTTCTTTTGGACGCTCTCCAGAAGAGAGCGCCCAAACCCAATCGCCTCCGGCGAATAAAATTGGAATCCATAATAGGGTAATTTAAGTAATTGATTCGAATCCCGATGAAATGGGTACCGCAAAGAATTTAAATTTATAGACCATTTTATTCCGCTGAAAGCGGATTGAGTTTTTCCAGTTTCATCTGGAAACTGGAAAAGAAAAAAATATCCTGAATAATCCTGTAAATCCTGTCTAAGATAAAACTTAAAAAAGAATCCATTCCTTTTTTATGAAAGCCTGGTTTAAATACCTGAAGCAGGGGCTATCCAGCCAAATACCGCAGGATCGTATTGCCGGTGACAAGAATCATGCGGACCTGAGGGAAAGTCTAAAAAACCTCCTGCCTTATTTGAAGCGGCGCTGGCGCAAGGCGCTTTTAGGCGGTTGCCTGGTGTTGTTGGCTTCCATACTTGCCTTTCCGGCGCCGTTGATCACCCGCTATCTGGTCGATGAAGTTATTCTGGGCCGGCAACTGGGACTTTTGGTCGCCGCCGTCATATTGCTGGCCGGCTTTTTACTGGCGGAAAAACTTGTTCGAATGCTGCAGGAGTTTTATTTTGCCAGGTTCGAACAGCGCATCACCCTGGATATCCAACAGGATCTAATCGCGCGGGTTTTGCGCTTTCCTAAAAAATTTTTTGATGACCATCAAACCGGATATCTCATGTCGCGGCTTACAGAAGATGTCGACGGGGTGCGCTGGTTTTTTTCAAATACGATTGTCTATATCATCAGCAATGCAATCCGTTTTGTCGGCGGCGTCTGCTTGTTGTTTTATCTGGAATGGCGGCTCGCCGGTGTGGTCCTGATCCTTCTGCCTGCGCTGGGGTGGGGTGTTCGATATTTTTCCAGCAAATTGCTTCACTTGAACCACCAGACCATGGAGCAAAAGGCTGATCTCGCAGGCAGTTTGCAGGAATCTATTTCTGAAAGCACTTTAATAAAAGCTTATGCTTTAGAAAAGAATGCCTTGAAACGGTTGATATCCGGTTGGCAGCGGGTATTTAACACTTCACTGCAACAGATCACGGTCGCTTCGCTTGCCAATCTTATAATCGATTCCAGCCCGGGCCTGGCCCGGCTGCTGTCTTTTTCGATAGGGGCCTTTTGGATTATAGACGGCCAATGGACCCTGGGGTCTTTGCTGGCGTTCCAGGCCTATCTGGCATACGTATTCAGCCCGGCTCAAATCCTGGCTTCCGCCAATCTTCAGCTCCAAAAAGCGCTTGCCGCCCTGCAACGGATGTCTGCTCTTTTTAACATTGTTCCCGAAGATAATGCCGGCACCGGCAAAGCGGTGCAGCACCTGAGCGGTGATATTGCATTTCATAATGTCTCCTTTTCGTACAACGGCAGTGAGCCTGTTTTACAGAATTTTTCTTTTTATTTTCACCCCGGACAGCGCGTGGCGATTGTCGGACCCAGCGGTGTCGGAAAAACAACCCTTTTGAGTCTGATTTTGCGATTTTACCAGCCGACTTGCGGAGAAATCCATTATGATGGCCAGCCGGCATCGGACTATGATGTGGGCTCACTGCGAAAAAGACTCGGTTATGTGGCTCAGCGTCCGCGCCTGCTTTCCGACACCATCACAAACAATCTGCGCTATGGCAACCCGGAGGCAAGCGAGACCGAAATGGTGCGTGCAGCCACCGCGGCCGGAATTCATGACTTCATCGAAAACCTTCCAAACGGTTACCAGACCCTCATAGGGGAAAAGGGTGTAAACCTGTCGGAAGGTCAAAAACAGAGAATTTCGATTGCGCGGGCGTTAATTAAAGACCCGGATATCCTGATCCTGGATGAGCCGACCGCCGCCCTGGATGCCGCGGCCGAACAATCCCTTTTTGAGCGTTTGCCCGAGTTCGTCAGGGAAAAGACCCTGTTTATTGCTACCCATCGTCTTTCAACCATCAATGCGTGTGACCAAATTATTGTGCTCAACGAAGACCAACTCGTTGGCAGCGGCACCCATAATCAGCTTTTAGAATCTAATGCGTACTATAGAGATATGATGGCATTAAAACGAGTAAAAGAGACCCAATGTGTTGAAACCGGAATTGTGGGCACGTAGTGAAGCTTTAGCGCTATAATGGAATGCTGGAATATTGGGCTTCATTGAAGGTTGAAAACTCATGATTTCGTGGTTCTTAATTGAAACGAAAAAATATAATCTGTTAGTACCCATCATTCCATTATTCCAACATTCCATTTAGGTCGGGGATCGGCTAAAATCCTGCCTGAAAACACATCTATCACAAAACCGAGATAAAGGCTTCCATGGAAAAACAAGCTTACACCGACTGGAGTTTAGGAATTTTTCAAGCCTCGGTTGCAAATCGGATACCCATCCGGGCGGCCATTGAGGTTACGCATCGCTGTAACAATAATTGTGTGCAGTGTTACAACAATCTTCCCTTGAAGGACAAGGAGGCCAGGCGCAAAGAACTTACATATGAAGAACATTGTCGTATCCTGGACGAAATTGCAGCCCTGGGATGCATATGGTTGCTGTTTACCGGCGGTGAAATTTTTGTCCGTAAAGATTTTCTCGATATTTATACCTACGCCAAGCAAAAGGGGTTGCTGGTTACGCTGTTTACCAACGGCACTTTGATAACGCCAGATGTCGCGGATTATCTGGTGCAATATCGTCCTTTTGCCATCGAGATAACCCTATATGGAAGAACACAACAGACCTATGAGCAGGTCACCGGTATTCCTGGCTCATTTGCCCGCTGCATGCAGGGGATCCGGTTGTTGATGGAAAGGGAATTGCCGCTAGCACTTAAATCAGTGGCGATTGCATCAAATAAACATGAGCTCTGGGATATCAAGCGATTTGTCGAAAACGAGCTTGGATTGGAGTTTAAATTTGACGCCATTTTAAATCCGAGGTGTGATTGCTCGCAAAGTCCTTTGGAAGTTCGGCTTTCACCTGAAGAGGTCGTAAAACTCGATCTGCAAGACCCGGAGCGCATCGATGCGTGGCGGGATTTGGTAGAGAGAAGTAATAATTCCCGCAATGTCCCGAAAAACAATAAAGCGGTCTGGCAATGCAGCAGCGGACTGAATACCTTTGCCATTGATCCATACGGGATGCTGCGCATGTGTGTCCTTACCCAAAATGACGGTTATGATTTGCGGAACGGAGATTTTCAGGAGGGATGGGAACAATTTCTTTACAAATTAAGACAGAAGGAAATCAGTAAACAGACCAAATGCCTGGCTTGCGCCATCAGAGATATGTGCGGTCTGTGCCCGGCAAATGCAGGTCTGGAAAGCCTGGACGAGGAGGAGCCGGTTGATTTTTTGTGCCAGGTGGCGCATTTGAGAGCCTATGCGTTTGAGATTCCAATACCGCCGCACGGGGATTGTGAGTATTGTGAAGGCGGCAGCCGATATCAGGAGATTAAGCGGAAAGTCAGAGAGCTAAAAAAGGACTGAGTTCAAATCAAAAAAGAGCGCTGCGCTTTAAGAGCACTTCGTTCGAGGAGCGGTCTTTCAGACCTTGAGGAGATAAAAAATGGGATATTCAACCGATGAAAGTGAATTTGTATTTCCTTTTGAGAAAATTGAAGTATGGCAGTTATCAGTTGATCTTGCTGATTTTGTATTTGGTCTTCTTGAATCATTCCCTCCCAACAAACATTTTAGGGTAATCGGACAAATGGAATCGGCTGTATCAGGTATTTCTCAAAATATTGCTGAAGGAAAAGGCAGACAGTACAATAAAGAATTTATTCAATTTATATATATTGCAATTGGTTGTCTCTTTGAAGTTCTGACTCTAACGGAAATTTTCAAAAGACGAAAACTATTCAAAGAAAATGAAGCAATTCAGATTCGAAATAAAGCTAAAATCATTTATCGCAAGACCACCGCTTTGATTAAAAGTTTGAAAAGAAGAACATAGTCAGCACTGATCTTGAACGTGGCATCAAATACAATAACAAAATCTCAAGCAAAGCACTCTTTAAGTGAAACGCTCTTAAAGCAAAGCGCTCCTGAAGCAGAATGGACTGGGCCTTGGAATGATAATACTGATTTATTCTCTGAAATGTTAGAAGAAACTTTGAATCGGGGTCATTCCATTCGCTTTTGTGCTCCCGGCGGTAGCATGTATCCGACGATTTGTGATGGTGATTTGATTACAGTTGAGCCGATAAAGCCAGCAACTGTAATAGCGGGTGATATTATACTTTATGAGCATAAATCCAAGGTTACTGTGCACAGGGTGATGCGTATCCTCAAGCGAAGCGAAAAAAATTCGTGTAGCGCTCTTCAAGGTCCGCAGGACCGCTCTTCAAGTGAAACGCTCGAATTTGTTTTTCGCGGTGATGCGGCAATCCAATATGATGATCCCATTCGTGCCGACCAAATTTTGGGAAAGGTCGTTTCGATTGAAAGAAATGGCCGCCGCTTTGATCCTTATGGCCTCCGAATTAAACTCCACTATAAAACCCGTCGAACGGCCTCCTGCATCAAAAGATTATTAATCCGCCCCAATTAAGGATCCGCCTAAATTCCTGCACTTATAATTTCTTCAAAGATTTAGGGGACATCCGCGATATAGGATGTCCCCCTTTTTTTGCCTGGCCGCAGGCAACAGGTTTGGCTCGGGTATAAAATAATTTAATACTGATAAAAACGGTTAATAGTTTAGGAACCCTGTTTTTATGTTCAATATTGGCCGCGGCTTAGGTGACATTTGTGCGGCGAAAAAAATTTAACTATCTATAATCATAGGCTTTATCGCCGTAAAGAGGTTGAATTATCTTTGTGAGAGGCACCCACCTTTTAATTTATGCGTTAAGGAAATGGATTGGCATCAAAATTGCTGTAATCCTGAGAAGCAAAAATGGGAGATGAAAAACATGCACAAAGATTCTGGATTAACCTTAATGGAAATGATGAC
>JASFGM010000218.1:0-5599 GCA_050123755.1 Desulfobacterales bacterium | reverse complement strand
AAAATCCTTCGGGCCGATCGAGACCGCCGATCGAAAACTGACAGATAAAAAACAAAAAAGTCTTCCGCTGCCCTTTGAAATGACCGGCAGGCGGAAGACTCTTTTGCTGTGCTTAAATCCGATCCCCCTTTAGCGGGTAAAGATGGGAAACGACTTATTTTTTCACATAGAGGCCACGTGATTTGGCGTATACCATGCGTTTTTTAGAAAGCTTATAAAGCGCATTGCTAAGCTGTCGGGAATCAAGGCCCGTTTTCTTTTTCAACGTGGCGATCGTGGCACCCTTTTTACTGCGTTTAATCACACTGTACACGGAGTCCAGAACAGTTTTACCTTTGGCAGGGGCTGCTTTTCTGCGCACGGCAACTTTACGAACCGCCGTCTTGCGTTTGGCAGGTGCCTTTTTGGCAGGTTGAAGTTTATCGACCTGTTTCGTAATTCTTTCCACCTGTTTTGAAAGACTGCTAAGCGATTTGGAAATTGTTTTTAGTTGGGCTTGTATTTTCTTCATTCTACTTGTCCCTCCCTGTTAGAAGTATTTAATCATGGTTTACAACTAAGAAGAAGAGTAAGACAGCATATATGAAAAGTCAATGATGGCGAAGATAATGAAGATAAGTAGCCTGTTGTTGACAAATGATGATCCCTGTGAAAAATAAAGCGGACCCGATGCATCAAAAACCGTTATTGATCTGAAAGAAAATGAAAGGCAACGTTTTTAAAATCCGCTTGTTAACGACAGCCAACGCTTTAGAAATATAAAAATGTCAGATAACCGCGACCGTCAGGCAAAAGCGCATTCCGGCGCTGCGAAAAACAAAAATGATTTTCGCCTGCACTACGAAAAGGCGCTAAATCCATCTCAGCTCGAGGCGGTCACCTGTACGGAGGGGCCGCTGCTGGTTATTGCCGGCGCCGGCAGCGGAAAAACGCGAACCCTTACCTACAGGGTAGCCCATCTGGTTGAAAAAGGCATATCGCCGGCCGCTATTCTTCTTTTGACATTCACACGCAAAGCATCCCAGGAAATGCTCCGCAGAGCCACGCGCTTGCTGGATGCCCGCTGTGAAAAGATCGCGGGCGGGACCTTTCACTCGTTTGCCAATGCCATGCTGCGCCGCTATGCCTCACAAACGGGTTTGGACCCGGCTTTTGGGATCCTGGACCGCACCGACGCCGAAAATCTGATCGGCATGTTGCGAAAAGAAATGCAGCCGGCAACCAAACAGCGCTCGTTTCCCCGCAAGAAAACCCTGGCAGACATTTTCAGCCGGGCGGTAAACAAGGGCTTGGCCATCGAAGATATCATCGATTACGACTATCCGCATTTCGCATCTCATCTGGCAGTCATCACCCGGATACATAAGGATTTTCAAGTCCGCAAGCGCGATCACCATTTCCTTGACTACGATGACCTGCTCGTCTATTTACATCGTCTTTTAAACGATTATTCTGAAATCCGAAATCGCATTTCGTCGACTTATCGGTACATCATGGTGGACGAGTACCAGGACACCAACACGCTTCAAGCCGAGATATTGTATCTTTTAACCGATGTTAACAAAAATATTATGGTCGTCGGCGACGACGCTCAAAGTATTTATGCCTTCCGGGGAGCCAATTTCAGGAATATTATCGAATTCCCTAATTTTTTCCCCGGAACCCGTGTTATCACCCTGGAAGAAAATTATCGCAGCATTCAGCCGATTTTGGACCTAACCAATATCATCATCGACCGCGCCAGGGAAAAATTTTCAAAAAACCTTTTTACCCGCAAAACAGGTGATACCACACCGGTTATGGTTAATGCCGAAGATGAATACAGCCAATCCAGATTCGTCATTGACAAGATTAAAGACCTTCATCAAAAAGGCGTTGCCTTAAACCAGATCGCCGTTCTTTTCCGCGCAAGCTTCCATTCATTTGATCTTGAAATTGAGCTTAGCCGCGAGGGATTTGCGTTTGTCAAAATGGGCGGGTTTAAGTTCGTTGAATCCGCCCATATCAAAGATGTTCTGGCCCATATGCGGGTGATCGCCAATCCTTACGACCGAATCAGCTGGTACCGAATTCTACTTCTAATCGAAAAAGTCGGCCCCAAAACGGCTCAAAAAATTTACGAAGCCACTCAAAATGAAAAATCAGGCCCTAGCGGTATTCTTTCTGCCAAACTTGATCATATTAAAGGGCTCGACCGCCTCAAGAATCTGGTTGCAAACCTTGATATCCATCCAATGACCGTTTCCGAAATGGGCGAAACCATAATGGATTATTATATGCCGATTTTAAAAAACAATTATGATGATCACCCTCGCAGAGCCAAGGATTTAGAGCATTTGATAGAAATTATGGAACGCTACGAAAACCTGAACCAATTTCTTACCGACATGGCCCTCGAGCCTCCAAACACAAGTTTCGAATCCTCCCTGTATGCCGGGGCAACGCATACGGACCAGCTGATTCTTTCGACGATTCATTCCGCCAAGGGTCTGGAATGGCACACGGTATTTGTTATATGGACTTTAGACGGCAGGTTCCCATCCGTGCATACTTTGCATAAAGAAGAAGAGCTTGAAGAAGAGTTAAGGCTTATGTATGTTGCCGCGACCCGGGCCCAGGAGAATTTATTTTTTACCTATCCAAGCAATGTTTATGATCGCAGCACCGGGCTGGTATTAAACCAGCCATCGCGTTACATTGACGGCATCCCGGATCATATCCTCGAAAAACAATTTGAATACCGCTAATCCCTAAAAAACGCATACCATATAAATACGCAAAGTCCCACAATGGAAATAATGGCAATTAAGTAACCCGCCCAATCGAAGGGTCGCGTGGCGAAGCCGAGTTTGTCCACGTCACCTAATTTGGTATTACAGGAGGGGCATTTTTTGGCGTGCAGAGGAAGATATGAATAACATTCAGGGCATTTTTTAGTCACAAAGCGGCTGCTGCCGGTAGTGCCATAATAGCCTTCATCGGCCATTTTCAATCCTCCTTTAGTTAACTCGAGATAAAGTTGAGCGCCGGTTGACGAACTTAGGTTCCCGAAAATCCTTCCTCGATGGTTATCTGGCTTTCATTTTTTAACTGCGTCAGCCAGGCGTCAAAGGTTTTAGCGGTCTTTTGTTGCCGCAGGCGTTCCTTGATTTCTGTTTTTTCTTTTTCAAAGCCTTCTAAGGATGGCTTTTGCCGCTCCCGGAAACGGATAACAAAATATCCTTTCTGACCTTTAATAACTTCTTCGGGCAGTTTATCATTTTCAGATAGTCCGAAGGCCGTGCGCGCAATGTCGCGTTCAAAGCCAATCGTTGGAATGGAATCGCTGCGCTTGAAAAAACCCGTCTTTTTGGGCGCCAGTTTGAACTTCGCGCAAACCGCGGCAAAGGGTTGGCCATCTTTAAGTTCCGTCAGAAGCGTATCGGCTTCATCGCGGGCCTTGGCGTCCTGTTTTTCCTTTACCAAATCTTCTTTAACTTTTGCTGCTACGGTCTCCAGCTCCGAAATTTGAGCCGGCACTTGTTCGATAACCTCGATCAGATAATAACCGTCGCCAAAATCCTGAACACCGCTGATTTCGTTTGTCGGCAGACTAAATGCAAACGATGTGAAGCGGGCGCCATTTTTTATCTCTTCGGGCGGATTTTTTTGGCTGAATAATTCTGTTGTCAGAATCTTCAGATTGCGATCTTCGGCGATGATATCTAAATCCCGGCCTTCAAAAGATTCATCGTACGCCGCCTCAGCTTCATCGTAAGCCAGGTTTTTTGAAAAATTCGCTTTCAGATTATTTAGAATGTCGCCATGGGCCTCACTCAGCGTGCTGGTCTTCTCAGGGTTTACCTTTTCAACTTTGATGATATGCCAGCCGAAACGGGTCCGCACCGGTTCGCTGATCTCACCGGCTTTCATGGAAAACGCCTTATCGGCAAACGGTTTCACCATTGCTTCCCGGCGGAACGCTCCCAGTTTTCCTCCCTGCGTTTTGGTCGGGCCTTCGGAATATTTCTTGGCCAATTCAGCAAAATCCTGGCCTTCTTTGGCCATATCCAGAACGGTTTCAATTCGCTTGCGGGCATTTTCAACTTCTTCAGCGTTGGCGCCGGGATCCAGCTTTATTAAAATGTGACGCGCTTCGACGGTTTTGGGGGACTTGAATTTCTCCGGATTGCTTTCATAATAATCCTGTATATCATCCTCGGAAACGGTCACCTTGTCCGCATAGTCTTCGGGTTTAAAATGAAGGTAGCGTACCTTAATCTGGGGATCGGTTTTATAAGTATCCTTATGCTCATCGAAGTAAACACGGATCTCTTCATCTGTCGGTTCGATATCTTTGTAACGCTGTGGTTCCAAAATGACATAATCAATATCAACTTCGGTATTATTCCATATATACCATTGCTCGGCTTCAAGATCGGTTACCTTAATGTTGCCGGCGACAAATGCCTGAAGTTTATCGATGATGAGCGCATCCCGTTGTTGGACCTCAAAGGTTTCGGGGGTAAGCTTATTGCTGTTTAAGGTATTGATGTAGCGCCGGCTGTCAAAGACTCCGGCTGTTTGAAAGGCACCGATGTTGCGGATAGATTCCGATAGCTCCTCGTTTGAAACCGTCAGTTTAAACTTTTCGGCAGCCTGCTGCATAAGAGATCTATCGATGAGTTGATCCAGCGCCCGCTTTCGTATTTGAAGCATCTCAATGAGTTCTTCGTTTAAATTATTGCCGAATGACTGGCGCACCTGCTCGATAAGGTTGCGGTAAGAGACCCGATACTCATCTAAAGTAATGACGGCTCCGTTTACACTGGCAACCCGGCCCGATCTACGGGATGTATAGCTTCCGACCCCCCAAAACACAAACACTACAACAATGGCACCCAAGATAATCTTGATCATCCAGGTACCGGCATGTTTCCGCATTAAACTAAGCATTGAATTTTTCTCCTTGTCGGTTCAAGGTTATTTCGACCCAGACCCTCTGAACCCAGCTTGTGGGGTGGTAGCGCATGGCGCGAAGCCCCAAACCTTTGGACCGCTGAATCTTTTGTTTTCAAAAAAAATACGACAAAACCGCGAAAAAAAAGAATCCCTAAAATTAGGTAATTATGGTTAACGGCTTGTCTTGTTTATCAATTTTGGTTCCAACCGTTTCGGAGCAATAAGCGCACAAATATTCATATTTATCGCCTTCTGGCAAAATAAGAAGAAGCCGCTTGCGAACAGGCACGGATTGTTTGCATTTCGGACAATAAAGCTCGGTTGCATCGAACTCCTTATAAACATCCGGCTCGTTTTGCGGGCGGGAGAATGCCGCCGCCGGGTCCTCAACACGTCTCATTTAGATCTTCCTATTCCGATTCTTTTTTGGATATCGTGAGATGGTTTCCAGGTAAATCATGGTACACGGCCAAACCACATGTAACATGTTAATAATATTTACTATTCAAAATTTTGTCAACCCATACCTATAGGTACATATGCCAACACATCTTAAATTTGCCCGCATCGCTTAAACCCTGGATGTTCGTGTCACCGACCATCCGCAGCAGCGGATGGCTTGGATTTTTCCGCCTTAGGCCGGAAAAACAAAGGCACG
>JASFGM010000217.1:0-5604 GCA_050123755.1 Desulfobacterales bacterium | reverse complement strand
ATGCTTACGAAATGTTTGCGGGAAGATGGTGAAAAACCAATGCAGCGGCCTGAGCCGGTGGGGTTTTTCACGAGTTTCATGGATCTCACCAAAAGCCCTGCCTACCAAAGATTCAAGATAAAGCCGGGTGTTGGGCTCAGCGGAAAAGGTGGAAATCTTGGCTAAATCCGCGGACGCACGCTGATAAAGATAATGAAAGCGTTCCAGGTGCCCGAGCTTTAACCTGTACTCCGGCTTTTTTTCAAGCCGGTCCAAAACCGCCTCCAGCTCCGACCAGTACCGGCGCTCTTCGGTGATAAATTTTTGAAGATCTATAATCATAATGTCAAAAAAATGAGCTAATTTTTGGAGTGACTAAAGTGAGCTAAAGTGAGCTAAAGTTAAGGTGTCGCTGCGCTCCATCTTTTAATAAAATTGATAGGATTCCTTAACTTTAGTCACTTTAGTTCACTCCCAACTTTAGGCACTTTCTCTTACAAAACCTGTCTTCTCTTCAAGGTCAGATATTGTGAAACCAGCTCTGTGCAAAAGTTTTCATTGTCCAACATACCCAAACCCACTGCGCGTCTTTGTAAAACTTTTTGAGTTTCCCGCAATCGTCGCCAGAGCAGGTGCCCGCCCAGATCATTGTAGATATCGTTAACCGATGAAACGGACTCGGAAGAAAAAAGCGGCTTTGCAGCCACGGGTTTCAACATATTGACTAAAATCACATGGTGTCTGGATATAAGATCGATGTATTGGGCAAAACTATCCGCCAAAACAGGATCATCTAGATGCGTTAAAAAAACCATTAGCGCCCGCCGGCGGATTTTGGTGCCGATAAAGGTAATCAATTCAGCAAAATCAGGAGAAACGCTGCGGGGCTCCAAGGTATAGAGCGCATCCCGGCATATATTGAAATGCGCTTTTCCCTTCTTGGCTGTTAAAAAAGAGCGCACTTTGTCGTCAAACGTCAGTAAACCGAACATATCCCCTTGCCGTTCGGCGGCCAGCGCCATGATCAAGGCGGCTGTTATAAAGCGCTGCAACATGGTTGTTACGTTGGCATCGGCGGTTTGGGCATCACCTTGGATCGATAGAGAACTTGCATGCGGTGATCTGGAACTTAATCGCGATGCGTCGATAATGACATATATTTGCTGGGTCCGCTCGATCTGAAAAACTTTGGTTACCGGTACTCCTCGCTTGGCGGTCGTCTTCCAGTGAATATCTTCGAAACTGTCACCGGGAAGGTATTCTCTGAGCTGCTCAAAATCCCGTCCTTTACCGACCTGCCGTTGTGCGTGAATACCCAGCCCCTTGTTTAAAAAGAGCCCGCTTAAATTTTTGCGCTCATCAAACAGGTTGGGATACACCCGAATCTCCATATGGGTCCGAAGCGCGGTTCGGATCGACCAAAATCCCCATAGTGATGCTGTCTCCAGATAGCAGGTATCCAGATGGTAGCGTCCCTGTTTTAGACCCGTAATCACCCAGTCGATCGATGAAATTTGGTTGTCTTGCGGTAATTCAATGCGCAGTTCAACTGCAGGTGTATAAATTTCTTCCGGAAACGCTAAACCAATTCGCAGGCGACTGACTTTCAGATTCTGATTTTCAATCTGTAAATTAAAATCCCCCTCCCGGCCCTTTGAAATCCGAACGACTTCCGGCAGCGTAACACGGATGCCCGCCAGTCTGCCCTGCGAGCGATAGGCATCCATTGCGGCTGCAATAATGATGACCAGCGCCAGAACAATGCTGGGCGCTGCTATGGAAGAAGCCACCACCACTAACAGAGTCAAGGGCAGAAAAATAAGCCCCACAAAATAAATAAGTCGGTATGTTGGAACGAGTTTCATTAATTCAGATTTTTAAATAGTGTATTATTTATACTTAGCTAAAGTTAAGCGTTGGTTAACTCATATTTATTTGTTGCGGGTTTCGAGTTGCGGGTTGCGGGTTTATGTTTCGCTTCCCTCAACACGCGACTCGCAACGCGTAACTCGTAACACGCAACTCGACCGCTTATCTAGGAACCGCTATTTCTTTTAAAATATTCTCGATAACCTCTTTGACGGTTAACCCCTCGATTTCATATTCGGGCCGCAGAATCAGGCGATGCTCCAGGACCGGATAGGCCATGGTTTTGATATCATCGGGCGTTACAAAATCCCGCGCGTTAACGGTCGCAAAAGCCCGGCTGGAAAGCAGCAGTGCCTGAGTGGCCCGCGGTCCGGCCCCCACGAGAACACTTTGATGGGTGCGGGTTTTACGGACAATGTCGACCACGTAAGCAACCAGATCTGCCTTTACCAGGATCCCTTCCAAAGCCATCCGCAGTTTGGTTAATACTTCCGGAGTGATGATCTGCTGAACCGCGCCACTTGCCAACGTGTTTTCCGGGGAATCTTTGCCGAGCATTCTCTGTGCAAGCGTGAGTTCTTCATCTTTGCCGGGAGGGTCCATGGTAATTTTGAGCATAAAACGATCTTTTTGAGCTTCGGGCAGTGGATAGGTACCCTCATATTCGATCGGGTTTTGGGTGGCAAATACCGTAAAATTTGATGATAACGCATGCGTTTCGCGATCGATCGTTACCGTGCGCTCCTGCATGGCCTGAAGTAGTGCGGACTGCGTTTTGGCCGGCGCCCGGTTGATCTCATCTGCAAGCAAAAAAGTGGAAAAGACCGGGCCTTTAACCAATGAAAACGCATTGGTTTGCAGGTTAAAAACGTGGGTTCCGGTAATATCGGTGGGCATCAAATCCGGTGTAAATTGGATGCGCGCAAAATCACACCGCATTACATGCGCAAGGGTTCTAACCAGCAGGGTTTTGGCGACCCCGGGCACGCCTTCGATGAGTGCATGGGTGCCGGTAAAAATCGCAATCAATGCCAGATCCACCGCATGTTCATAGCCGATGATCACCTTGGCCACTTCCTTTTTTGTTTTTAACAGCGCCTTTTTTAAAATTTCCGTATTTTCACTCATAGCGTCTTTCCTTTGAAATTATTTTGATGATCCGTCGATAGCCCACAACGGGATCGATGGATTTTGGGGACTGGGCTTCAATCATTTGAAGAGCTGATTTAATTTGCTTGAGTTTATCGTTTCGAGGCCGTTTTTCGGGTTGAATGCTACGTTCCCATTCCCGCACACAGGTCTGTAAAAGTTGCCGCTTTGGAATATTGCGACGCAGAAGGCTGATCAGGCCCTGTGTAGATTCCCGATCGGAGACAAAATCTTTACGTTGCTGGGAGCGGCTGCTCTTTGTCGGCGGTACAAAATAAACTGAATTTTTCCAGATGAACAAAAGCGCTAAAATAGCAACTCCGAAAATAAACCAATGAAAGCGATGAGTTTTAATCAGCCTTAAGACCCCGGGATGTTTAAAGATACCGAAATGGGTTTCATCAAAGACGACATATACGCTTTCACCGATCATCCAGGCTAAAAGTTCCGGGTGACGCTCAGAACGCAGGGCTTCATTACTCAGAAAAAAGGAGTCCGCCGCAAGCACCAGACTGCCCTTGCCATAGGGTCTTTCGATAATGACCGGCCGTCCATCTGCGGCATAAATTACCCGCCAGTGATCTTCAAGTTCGTCAAAATAAAGAGCCGTATGCCATGAAATCGAATCGGGCAGCCCTTTGAAGTGAATTTGAGATAAATCATCGCTGCTGTTAACGGCGGTATCCGCTGGTTTGTCGGCAAATGCAAGGGTCAACCCCCATTGCTGTTTTAATGAAACGCAATTGCCGGAGTTATCCGGGATTTGGCTGCCGGAAGCCGGCTGAGATTTATTATCGCCATTATCGGACGAATTTGAAGCGTTTTCAGCGGCGTGCTGCTCGGAAAGATTTTCGGAATCCTGATGCCCATCGTCCTGCTGGGCCTCTTCTTTATCTTTGGCTTTTTCGTCCGGTGCATTGCATTTTGATATTCGCCAGTCTGCCGGTTTTTTCTCAACCGGCAAAAAAGTCAGCAGCAGCCGGCCGCCTGTATCTGTTAACCGCTCAAATACGTTGAGCCACTCCGATGATACGGATTCCGAATCAATTGCGCCGATACCCGCATAAAAAAAGGCCGTGCGTTCGTTAAACTTCAAATTTTGTAATCTCAGGTAATTGCGGCTGACCGAGGCCGCATTGATATTTTCCAAACTCGTATAAAACGCCCGGCTTCCCAGGGGGTCGCTGCGCAACGATGAATACGCCGGATATACGTCACCGGCCTCAAAGCGCAACACAAACAATTTGACAACTCCGAGCATAAAGCCCAACACAATAAAAATAAAAAAGACAACACGTATGGGGTTAGCTTTGGGCAATCGTCATCAACCTCTTTTGAATTGCAGCATAATGATCCAGGTCAGGCCGGCTTATTTTGTACATCCCGTACCAGACACGTTCAAAAACATCTCTGCTGTTGGAAAATGCGTTTAACAAACCTTCTTTCTGGTGGGCCCTTCTGCCGAGCTCAACTTCGTATTCCCGATTGGATTTAAACTTTTCGATGGTGATCAGCTCATGTGCGGCCAAATCGGCCAAGATTGCCAGATACAAAGCCCGGATGGCCTGACGCAGGGACCCCTTTTCGGTTAATTCGCGCGCAAGTTCCAGCCAGCGGTTTACCGGCAAATCATCGGCGGTGGTGCTTTCGTCTTCCAGATCGGGTGTGGATTCAACCGCGGTTGCCGCAATTTCAGCCTGGGCGTTCTGCCGACGCCGCCAGGAGCGCCACAGGATATACACCAGCGTACACAAAAGCCCGATGAGCAGCACAATGACGGCAACGCGCACGGATGTTATCCAGTTTTCATCGGGCGACGAAATACGATGATCAGCGCTGGGCAATAGATCGATCAGCCAATTGATCAGTTTATCAATCCAGTTTATGACAGTTTTTAATCCCTTGCCCAGCTTATCGATTATCCATGCCACGACCGATGCAATCGGTCCCTTGGGTGCTTTTTCATTCTCGGCAGTTATCTGCCTGGGCATCCGCCATGTAAATTCGCGCTGCGCCATCACCTCGTCAATCGAACGATCCAGTGCTTCCGGTGAGGTAAAAGCGGCTTCGGTGGCCATAGAAGGTATGGGATGGGCGGCGAATAATGCGGCAAGCAATAAACCGGTAACCAGCCCTGTTCGGCCGGTCATCAAGCCCTTTAACTCGGTTTTCAGATCCTCCCCTGATTTTAAGGCCGCACCATAAAAACATCGCAGGATATAAACGGTTTTAACCAGCGGATTCATACACAAATAAGAAATGCCGATCGTTACCACCCAAAAGGTTGTGTTGATCACATGCGGCCCGCTCAGGGTAAACAGGGATTCAATTCCAAGATATTTTTTCAACAGGTGGGGCAGGATATAAATTGCACTGGCAATATTCAAAAAAACGATGATTCCAAACACAAAAAATATCGACAGGAGCATATGATTTTGCCGCGGCCACAGCCTGGCTTGAAACCACGCTTTTTTACATAACGCTTTCGGATCACTTAATTCCGTAATCGCTTCAGCAGTAACATTTTGATAAAACGCGTAGCACCAGCCAAATGGAATGGCGATCAAGGCCGCCAGCGGTAAGATGACAAAGACGGTCGCATGAATC
>JASFGM010000216.1:0-5617 GCA_050123755.1 Desulfobacterales bacterium | reverse complement strand
GCCTGGCTGATTTTCACCGGGCGATTCAGGCGACCGCCGGACAGCTTCAAGAATACCAGGAACGATTTGCACGGCGCCTGCCTGAGAGTGCCGCCTTGATCTTTTCAGCGCACCTCATGATCCTCAAAGATGTCCGTTTCATGCGTGAGATGGAAAAGAGAATATCGGAAGGCGCGCCGCCTGCCGCAGCGATACGAGCGGTTTCCAGGCATTACATAAATCGTTTTTCTTCCAGTGCCCATGCCCATATCAGGGAAAAAGCCAATGACGTTCAGGATCTTGCCGGTCGGATCCTGAAGAATCTGGAACACAAAGATGAAATAGATCAAATTTTAAGAAAAGACCGGATCGTGATTGCCCGGGAGCTTTATCCTTCCGATGTCTTGCGACTGGCTTCTGAAGATGTTAAAGGCATCATCCTGGTGGGCGGCGGGGTGACTTCCCATGTGGCTATCCTGGCACGTTCGCTGCAGATCCCTCTAATGATTGCCGATCAGCCGCAGCTGCTTCGTCTTGCCGAAGATACGCCGGTTATCATGGATGCGGAAAACGGCAGTATCTATGTGAAACCAGATGAAGAAGTTGTCAGAGAATATGAATCAGAAGACAAGACCCCCTTATCACAAGGAATTTCATCTCAGGATGTTTCTCCGGAGACTTACAGCCACGACGGGGTTCGAATTCGGCTGCTGGCAAACATCAATCTTTTGCGCGACCTTAAACTTGCCCGTGAGCTGAAAGCCGAGGGAATCGGACTTTATCGCTCCGAGTTACCGTTTCTGATTCGATCGGCGGTTCCATCCGAGGAGGAGCAATTTTTTATCTATCAGCGGCTGTTTGACGAGATGCCCGGAAAAGACATCACCATTCGTACATTGGATATCGGCGGCGAAAAGCTGCTCGCCTATCAGGACCTCAAAAGTGAAGCCAATCCGGAGTTGGGATTAAGGGCCATTCGTTTCTCTTTACGCCACAGGGATATCTTTGATCAGCAGCTACGCGCAATACTGCGGGCCGCTGCAAACACAAAAACAGTGCGTATTATGTTTCCTTTGATCTCTTCACTGGATGAATTTCAACAGGCCAGACAGGCTGTGAACGATTGCATGCTTGCACTTAAAATCGAAAATCTACCCCATCATCAACATCCTTTAATCGGCGTATTGGTGGAATTGCCCTCAATTGTGGAGATCATCGATGCGCTTGCAGCTGAAGCCGATTTCCTATCGATCGGCACCAACGATTTTGTGCAATATATGTTGGCGGTGGACCGCTCAAATGAAAAGGTCATCGATTATTATCAACCCCATCATCCTGCGGTTTTGAGAAGCCTGGCAAAAATTGTGAAGGCGGCAAATTCTCAAAATAAAAAGATATCCGTTTGTGGTGAATTGGCACATGAAAAAGATTATATCCCGTTTCTTCTGGGTATCGGGATTCGAATTTTGAGCGTCTATCCCAAATTTTTGCCGTCTGTCCAAAATATGGTTTCAAATTTAAAGATTTCAGAGGCGCAAGCATACGCTCAAAGACTTTTATCTGAAGCAACGATACAGGGTGCGCACCGTACAATTGAGGAATGGAATAAAAATTCCCTGTTAATATAGACAAGAACAGAACCACTATTGGTTGAATTAAAATTTGAGACGTAACCCCATAATTCAAATGTAGGGGGGGGGAAATGCAAAATCAAGATAACTTAAGTGAATATCGATCAGGAGATGAAAGCAAGCGCTATAATTTAATGGACGGCGCCACCGGCGAAGGCTTGCAGGTGATCAGGGAACTTGAGGAGCAACGCAAAATTTCAGCTGATTTGAGCATGCCGCTGGAAGAGCGCCTGGAGGCCTATGAGGATATATTTGATTCTGAAGTTGGCGATACCTCACTCGTGCGCGCGCGCAATATCGAACGCGAAGTCGGCTTGCGCCAGATCTACCTTAAATTCGAAGGCGGCAATCCGACCGGTACGCAAAAGGACCGGATTGCATTTGCCCAGGCCATGGATGCCCTGCGGCGCGGTTTTGATACGATCACGATGGCGACATGTGGCAATTACGGTGTCGCCATGGCGCTGGCCGCCTCCTTCGCCGGGCTGCAATGCCGCATTTGTATTCCCCAAAACTACCATACCAACCGGATAAAAGAAATGACTGAGCTTGGAGCCGAAATTGTTCGGGTTGCCGGGGATTATGAAAGCGCGGTAATTGTTTCCCAAGAGTTGGCCCAAAAAGAGGAGCTTTACGATGCCAATCCCGGTGGTGAGAATACGGTGACGCAGTTGCACGCTTACGGGCGAATCGCATATGAAATATACGACGAGCTGCGGGATGCGCCGCTGGCCGTTGGCGTTCCGGTTTCAAACGGGACCACCCTTGCCGGCATCTATCGGGGTTTTTTGAGCCTGTATCGCCGCGGCAAAACATCCCGCATACCTCGCATCATCGCGGGGTCGTCGTTCCGCAAAAACCCGATTGTACAGGCCTTTCTAAAGAATATCGCGACCTGTGAAGACCTGAACCCTGAAAAAATCCGGGAAACCAGCGTAAACGAACCGCTGATTAACTGGCATGCCATTGACGGAGATATGGCCCTGGAAGCGATTCGCCAAACCCACGGCTGGGCGGCCGATGCCTCGGATAAAGCCATGCTCTCCTATTCGAAACTGATTCGTGAGAAAGAGGGTCTGCAGGTTTTACCGGCTTCGACCGCCGGCTTGATCGCTTTAATGGAACAACATCAGAAGGAACCACTATCCGGTGATCGTTATGTCGTTATGTTAACTGGGAGGAAATCATGAACCTAATGCCTGAGGGAAATGCCATCGTTTATTGTGAGGGGGCCTTCAACACGCCTAACGGTAAAACGGCCCATGGTTTGGTCAGGTTTACGAGACGATATCGTGTACTTTCGGTTGTCGATTCTCGCTATGCCGGCCAAGATGCCGGCGACGTATTGGACGGTAAAGCAAACCGAATTCCGATTTTTGGTTCCCTGGAACAGGCCGTAAAGGAAGCCGACAGTCATACGCATCCGGCCACACACTTCGTTGTCGGTCTGGCCCCGGACGGCGGCCGCCTGACTTCAAAAGCGCGGCAGGATGCCAAAAATGCCATTTCATATGGCTTGAACGTGGATTGCGGCCTGCACGATTATTTCTCGGAAGATCGCGAAATGATGAAGCTTGCCGCTCATTATGATGTTAAAATTCGAGATATTCGTAAACCGCTGCGAATCCAAAAACTTCATTTTTTCAGCGGTAAAATTGAGGAGGTTAAGGCCCTGAAAATCGCTGTGCTGGGAACCGATTCGGCGATCGGTAAACGCACCACGGCCTTACTGATCGTCAACGGCTTTATGGAACTTGGACTGCATGCCGAGATGATCGGCACCGGCCAAACCGCCTGGATGCAGGGAGTCAAATACGGGATTATCATGGACTCCCTGGTAAACGATTTCGTTGCCGGCGAAATTGAGCATGCGGTGTGGACTGCCTGGAAAGAAGAAAACCCGGATATTATTGTGATTGAGGGACAGGGCAGTTTAATGAATCCGGCTTATCCGGGCGGTTTTGAAATCCTGGCTGCGGGTCGACCCGATATCATTATACTTCAGCACGCACCGGCACGGCTAGAATATGACGGCTTCCCCGGCTATCCCATACAGCCCCTGAAACACCAAATCCAAGCGATTGAACTTTTGTCCGCAAAACCGGTGGTGGCGGTTACCATCAACCACGAGGGCCTGTCCACTGATCAAATTGCGCCGGTTTGCGATGCGATCCAAAAAGATGTCGGTTTGCCGGCTTTTGATGTTTTGCAGGATGGGGCCGGTACTTTTGTGAAATTCTTAAAATCGTATGTTAAATAAAATATAGAAAGAGAAACTATGGCTGCCAAACAAAAGCGACCGAAACCCAAGCGGGAATCTGCTTCCGGGAAAACAGCACATGACCCGCTTTCAGCGCTGCAGGTCTTTGACCGGCTGGAAATCGGTCCGGTTAAACTTGAACCCAGAAGGCTGATGGCACCCTATCGCCTTCATTGGGACGGTCGCCAAGATCGAACCGAGCTGATTTTCAGCTATGAAGAGACGGTATTTGATCCTTCGGAGCCGGAATCGCGGAATTTAGCGGATATGATTGCCGCCCAGGTGGCTCTCAACTATGGGTTGTTCTGTCGATCCATTGTTTTCCACGGGACCTTCGACGCGCTCGATCGCCGCTTCATCCAGGATATGGCCGAAAATACCGCCAGGGAAATTTATGTTAAAAAATTTTTAGAGCCCAACCCCTTTTTGACCGGTGCAATCACGAAGTTGCCCGCCGTAAAAAAACAAAAGTATCTAAGCGCCACGCTTGAATTTCCGGAAACACCCGCGCTGAAATCCAAAACAAAGTGGCAGCTGTGGTCTGCTGACAAGCATCGGCATTGTATCCTGTCCAGCGGCGGCAAAGACAGCCTCTTAAGCTACGGGTTGATCAATGAAATCGGTCGCGAAGTCCATCCGATTTTTGTAAACGAGTCGGGGCGGCACTGGTTTACAGCCCTGAACGCCTACCGGTACTTTAAAGATAACATTCCCAACACGGCCAGAGTGTGGGTCAATTCCGATCGGCTGTTTGCCTGGATGCTGCAGCGCATGCCGTTTATCCGTAGGGATTTTGCGAATATCCGCTCCGATGAGTATCCGATTCGGCTATGGACCGTGGCGGTTTTTCTATTCGGTGTTTTACCGCTTTTACGCAAACGCGGTATCGGCCGTTTGCTGATCGGCGATGAATATGACACGACGGTGCGCAAAACGACCCACGGCATTCCGCATTATGACGGGCTCTATGATCAAAGCATTTATTTTGATCATGCCCTTTCGAGGTATTTTATGCGCAAGGGTTGGAATATCAGTCAATTTTCAGTCCTGAGACCTTTATCCGAGCTTCTGATTGAAAAAATACTGGTTGAGCGCTATCCGGATCTTCAGCGCCAGCAGACCTCCTGTCACGCAACCCATAAAGAAGGTGAGCGGGTGTACCCCTGTGGCCATTGTGAAAAGTGCCGCCGCATTATTGCCATGTTAAAAGCAGTGGGCGCCGACCCGGTTCAATGCGGCTATTCTCCTTCTCAAATTCAGGATGGCCTTGAAAAATTACTCCATAAACGCGTTTCACAGGAGGTAGCCGGCGCGCGGCATCTGTTTTTCATGCTGGCGCAAAAAGGACTAATCGATCCAAAAGAACTGCCCCCAAAGGCCGCCAGAGAACATCCGGAAATCTTAAAATTACGATTCGATTCGAAGTCTTCTCCCATCAATTCGATACCCACCGATCTTCGTAAGCCGCTTTTTCGAATTTTTCTCAAGCATGCCGCCGGAGCGGTGCTACGCAGCGGGCGCAGCTGGGAAAAAGTGAATGTGCTTAAAGATCCGGCTGTCGATGCGACCTTTCCTTTTGAATTCGATCCCCTCTCATCGGGAAACGAGACCAATCGCACGCTGAAAACATCCAGCGCCGCCGGTTACCTGTGGGGTGAGCTCACCTGGCGTCAGGCCAGGGCACGGATCAAAAAAATGGATGTCGCTTTGCTGCCGGTGGGTGCACTCGAGCAGCATGGACCCCATC
>JASFGM010000215.1:0-5623 GCA_050123755.1 Desulfobacterales bacterium | reverse complement strand
TTGGACCTCAAACGAATAGCAAATAACACCTAATTGAGCGCTTTTCGATCAATTAGGCAACGAAGGAGGGCAGTTTGATGAAAGCCATGTTTTCATTTTCAGGTGGTATCGTAATTCTTATTTCTCTGTGTTTATTCATTCCAGCCGTTGGCGCCCAGGAGTCAAACAAGCTTGAAGTGGTGGCCGCGGCCATCTCCAAGAACGTTGTGGCGCGGGAAGCTATGGATGTCGGTAATCGTTTTCCCAATTCGACCCCCAGACTGTATTGCTTCACAAAAGTTGTGGGCGCCAGTCAGCCGACGGAGATTGTGCATGTCTGGAGTTACAGTGATGTCGAGCGTGCCCGGGTTTCGCTGGCAGTCAAGGCGGCCAGTTGGCGCACATACAGCTCGAAGGCCATTCAAGCCCATGAGATGGGTCCCTGGCGGGTGGATGTTCTGGACACCTCCGGCAACCTGCTGGAAACGATCAATTTTGAAATTACCCAGTAACATCAATTAATTTAAAATTGACTATCATATCAAATACATAATTCGATTGAGAGCCTCACAAAATTGAAATTAAAGCTGTTTTTTGATAAGCTGATATAGTAAAAATCATTTCCGAATGCTGCCGTGTAACCACCCTATTTGATCAGGTCAAGTTGTCCCCATAACTTGCCGTACACATAAACTAAAATGGAGGGGTCTATGACAGTCGCCAACATGCTGAATTTAACGGCCAGTCCCGCACTATCCATTTTGATATGGATCGTATTGCTTTTGGCCGCACTTTATTTTGCTCGCAGGCCGTTTCATCGGGCGGTGATGTCATTTAGCAAAATCATTTACAACGCCATGCGCTTTACTTCGGCCTCGGTGCTGTCGGCGGAAAAAAGACTGGTAAGACGAAACCGGGAAGTGCTGATGTCCGCCGGCCTGGAAAACGCCGAACGAATCGTCGAAAGGGAATTTGATCGTATCGCCGCAGCAGTTACGAGAGACCTGGAAGGTTATCCCAATGTTCATCGCCAGTTGTCAGAAGTCATTACCAAACTGGATGAAGATTACACCGAAAGTGCTGATGTGCCGCCGTCTTTACCGAACTGGATGCCGATTATCGAATCCATAGCTAAAATCAAGCACACCGGGGATTCAATGGTCGCCAATATGCTTTCGGAAATCAATCGCTCGCTAAACGATCAGCACAAAAAAGCCATAGAAGACTACCGTAACTCTTCGGCCTCGCGGCATGCAATATTAAACAAAATGCTGCCGTTCTGGCGCAAAGTCGAAAAATCCTTAGCCAGCATCTCAAAATCCATCACCAATATAAAAAAGCGCTCCAAAACTGTTGATCGCTGCATGGATGAGTACGAGCAAATCCGCTCCAAAAGCGACAGAGCCGCACGTGCGCTATCGACGTCATCGCTAACGCAATTTGCGATTGCCGGGTTGGTACTGTTGATTGCGATCGGCGGTGCCATCATCAATTTTAACCTGATCGCGCTGCCGATGTCGGAAATGGTCGGCGGTGCCAGTTATATCGGCCCTTACAAAACCTCTGATGTTGCCGGCCTGGTCATCATTCTGGTGGAGTTGACCATGGGGCTGTTTCTGATGGAATCCTTGCGAATCACCCGTTTGTTTCCCATTATCGGTGCCATGGATGACAAAATGCGCCGCCGGATGATTGTTATCACCTTTACGCTGCTGGCGATTCTGGCAGGCGTGGAATCGGCCCTGGCCTTCATGCGGGATCGTATCGCCCATGACATGGAAGCGTTGCGACAAACCCTGGCCGGAGCCGAACCGGTGGGCTTGACGAAGAGTATGATCCCCATGGTGGGGCAGATGGTCATGGGATTTATTTTGCCATTTGCCCTTGCATTTGTGGCCATTCCACTGGAATCATTCGTTACTTCCTCCCGCACGGTGCTGGGCGCATTGATGGCGTGGCTGCTCAGAATGCTTGCCTTTTTACTGCGTCTGCTGGGCAATGTGGGGTTTTACGCCGGACGCTTCATTGTAAATCTATACGATCTGGCCATTTTCCCGGCCATCTGGCTGGAGCGGGTGGTTCTGGGCACCAAAAGTAAAAAACTGGACATGCTCGATGCGCAGAGGCCCGAAGATTCGCCCCTGGTTGAGGAGGCCGTTGATATTGATAGTTTTGACAAAACCCTGGAAATAAAGGAGCAGCAAGAATGAAAAAAGTCTTTGTATTCGCCATTGTCGTATGCATCCTGATTGCGGGTTGCACCGATACGAAAAGCCGCTCTACAGGGGTCTATATGCTATTGGACACCTCCGGCACCTATGCGGTGGAGCTGAAAAAGGCTCAGAAAATTTTAAATTATCTGCTGGGTGTTCTGGCGCCGGGAGATACATTAGCGGTGGCCCGCATCGATACCGGAAGCTTCAGTGAAAAAGACATCGTCTCAAAGGTCACTTTTGATGAACGCCCGTCGGTGGCCAACAACCAAAAAAGGGCCTTTATGCAGCAGGTCGACGCGTTTGTCAGTTCGGTGAAAGGCAGCCCTTACACCGATATCTCGGGCGGTATATTGCAGGCTATCGAATACTTAACCGAAGCCGGTTCAGGGAAAAAATACATTTTGATTTTCTCGGATCTTAAAGAAGAACTGGCCAAAGGATACAAACGCGATATTCCCTTTCAGCTGCCGGATTATCATATCATCGCGCTGAACGTAACCAAGCTTCGCGGTGACAACATCGATCCCAAAGAGTATATGGCCCGCGTGGAAGATTGGCGCAGCAAAGTGGAAAAGGGCGGTGGTGAATGGGGTATGATCAACGACCTTGAGCGCCTGGATAATATTTTTACCAATTAACCAATCCGAATCCATTCAAAAACCTGAAAAAACTTCCGCGACGCTCAAGCAACAGTCCATCCAATCAACTAACAGCCTGGCGGCCTACGATGAGCAAACCGGCAACTCCTGAGATGACCCCCGGCAAAAAAGGGACAGCAGCGATTAAATTTAATCTATTGATGCTGGTTGCCGTAATGACTCTGGTTCTAAACTGTGCTACTCAAGGGCTGATCACCAAAGCCACACCGCCTCAGCGTTTCGGCGAGGCGGTATCGGTGGGCAATCTGGCAAATCCGCAAATCAATGAAGCCAGCGGCCTGGCATCATCTCGTCTTTACCCGACCGTCTTATGGGTCATAAACGACGGCGGTAATGACCCGATGCTCTACGCCGTTGGAATCGATGGCGCGGACCTGGGTACCTTCCGGGTTGACGGCGCCAGCAATTATGACTGGGAAGCGCTGGCCTCATTTCGGCTGCAGGATACCGCCTACATCTTGATTGCGGATGTGGGCGACAACTGGGAACAGCGCGAAACCAGTTTCCTCTATGTCGTCGAAGAACCGTCCATCACAAAAACCGGGTTAAGCGATGATACGCCTGTCAGCATCGCCTGGCGCATTCGCTTTACCTATGAGGATGGGCCCCGAGACTGTGAAGCTGTGGCCGTGGATGCGGCCGATCGGCGTGTTTTGCTGCTTAGCAAACGCAGCCTGCCGCCGGCGCTCTATGAATTGCCCCTCCAGCCGGCTGAAGATGATGCCATCGCTGTAGCGCAGCGCGTGACAACGATCCCGCATTTTAACTGGCCGACGGCTATGGATGTGGCACCCGACGGTCTTTCAGCCTTGGTGTTGACATATAACAGCGCCCATCTTTTTTTCCGCAAGCCGGGTGAAGACTGGTTAAATGCATTTAAAAAACAACCGCAGCGTCTGCATTTTTCACAATTAAGCCAGCAAGAGGCCGCCTGTTTTGGGTTTTACGGAAAATCGGTCTATGTGACCTCCGAAAAACGTCCGGCACCGCTGATACGAATAGATCTGGAACCAGAAACAACAAAGCCTTAATTACCTGGCTATCAAATGCAAAAAACGACAACGGCTTTGTCAAACCGGAATGTTGGAATGATGGAAAAATGGAATACTGCGTTTAAAAGATGTGAGCAGTACAACATAATTCCTCCCACTATTCCATTATTCCAAAATTCCATTATTCCATTAATAGGCATGGCACTGAAGGTTCAATTATCGCCAAAAGCTCATCTGTGCTGCGCCCAAAAAGAAACTGATTAGGCTCATTGGAAACTCCGCCTAAAACATCACCGTTTAAAATTCGAAACATCCGCCTATTTATTGCCTTTCGGATTTTCTTTAACTGCCGCTTTTATTATCCGGTATTTACGATTTTGTTTTTGGACTACGGGTTGACCCTGGAGCAGTTTGCCCTGCTCAATGCCGCCTGGGCGGCTACCATCGTGCTGCTGGAAGTGCCGTCCGGCGCGCTGGCCGATACGGTGGGTCGCAAAAATTTACTGGTTTCTACCGGCGTTTTGATGGTCATTGAAATGGTCCTGCTGTGTTTTGCGCCCCGGGGCAATCCCGGGCTTTTATTTTCCATTTTTCTGGCCAATCGGATTTTAAGCGGCGCTGCCGAAGCATCCGCCAGCGGCGCAGACGAAGCGATTGCTTACGACACACTCAAGGAAGAGGGCGATATCAAAGACTGGCCTCGGGTACTGGAAAAACAAATGCAGCTTCGATCGATCGCTTTTATCATCTCCATGAGCCTGGGAGCGGCGGTTTACGATCCCGACCTGATGCAGCGTATGGCCGACTGGCTGGGGTTCAACGTACATCTCACCCAGGACATTACCCTGCGCATTCCACCCTTGCTGACGTTGCTGATGGCCATCCTGACGTTGCTTTCCGTTTTGCTGATGCGAGAAACCGGCCGCCGAAATGATCAAATGAATGCCGGACGGGGTACCACAATTACGGAGGCCTTTAAACTAACCCTGGCTGCCGGAAAGTGGATCCTGAAAACGCCGTTTGCCCTGGTGATTATTCTAGCCGGTCTGCAGTTCGACAACTGCATTCGGATGATCATTACTTTAAGGAGTCAGTATTACCGACTCATTGATCTGCCCGAAGCCATTTTCGGCTTGATCGGCTCGGCACTCGCTATACTGGGATTGGTTATGCCGCGACTGGCCCGGAGCCTGGTGCAAACGCATTCTCCCGGATTTAACCTGGGTATTATGGCCGGCCTCACTTTTATCGGGTTGATCGGCATGACATTTTTTTGGCCGATGATCGGATTGATGCCGATGATCGTTTTGACCGCTGTCATGTACCTGCAGAATTTTTTCCAGAGCGATTATTTAAACCGCATCACCAGCTCCCGCCAGAGGGCCACCGTGTTAAGTTTTAAAGGGTTGTCGTTTAACCTGGCATACGGGGTCATCGGGGTGTTGTATTCCCTACTGCTGGCCCGGCTTCGGTTTCAAGTCGGGGCAGCGCAGCCCGGCTTGGTGGGCGCTCAATTGGAAAACCTGGTGTTTATCAAATCAATTGCCTGGTTTCCAGGGTATTTCCTGCTGACGATGCTGGCGGTTTTGGTGTTTGCCAGGTGGCGGTTGAAGAATACCGATGCGCACAAAAAACCTGGATAGAATCCAGGTTTTTAATTATTTTTTTGTTGCCTTTTAACTCAAAAAAAATTATTTTAAGCGCCAGGGCTGATACCGACCAAAATCCGATAAACCCTATAAAAATAGGATAGAGAAAATGGCACAATCCGAAAATG
>JASFGM010000214.1:0-5628 GCA_050123755.1 Desulfobacterales bacterium | reverse complement strand
TACACCGCCCTTTCAAAGATCAGCCAGGCGGGCACGACCATTTTGCTGGTTGAACAAAATGCCAAGATGGCCCTGCGCATCGCCAATTTCGGCTATATCATGGAATCCGGCAGGATCGTGTTGGAAGGCACCGCCCGGGAGCTTCAGGAAAACGAGGATGTGCAGGAACTATACCTCGGCGTGGGCGGCGATACGGTATCACCCAAAGGGTGGCGCTTATACAAGAAAAGGAGGACATGGTAATGCCGAAGCCGGCGACTCACTTTCCTGAGCTCTTTTTTCAACAGGTGGAAAGCCTTAAAGACCGTGTTGCCCTCCGACGCAAGGACTATGGTATCTGGAACCGGACAACCTGGACCGAATACGGCCAGAGTGTGCGCGAGGTCGTCGCCGGCCTGCTGGTTCTGGGTTTGGAGCCGGAAGACCGCGTGGCCATCCTGGGCGACAACCGCCCCGAATGGCTGATATGCCACTTGGCCGCCATGACAGCCGGCGGGTGCACCTGCGGTGTCTATCCCACGTCGGCTCCGGAACAGGTCGCCTATGTTGTCGGCCATTCAGAATCCAGGGTGCTCTTTGTGGAAAACGAAGAGCAGGTGGATAAAGTACTGCAGGTCATCGACGATCTCAAGGTGGCCCAGGTGGTGGTCTGGGATCCCAAGGGCCTTTGGGGCTTCTCCCATGAGAAGATCCTATTCTTCGATGAGTTCCGCTCTAAGGGCCGGCAGTACCTCCACGACCATCCCGAATCGGTTTCTGCCAGAATGGATGCGATTAAGCCCGAGGATACGGCGATGATCATCTATACTTCCGGCACCACCGGGCCGCCCAAAGGGGCCATGCTATCTCACCAAAATATTTTGGCGCTGACGGCATGCTTCATCAAGGCCACTCCATTTTATGACAGCGACGAATTGCTGTCCTATCTGCCTTTAGCCCATATTTATGAAAACCTTATCTCCCTGTTCATGGCGGTTTGGGCCGGGGGCACCGTGAATTTTGTGGAACGCATTGAGACCCTGCATCTGAATCTGAGAGAGATCTCTCCGACCGTTTTTTGCAGCGTCCCTCGTATCTGGGAGAAATTTGTCTCGATGATTCAGATCCACATGTCCGACTCCACCATTTTAAAAAAAGCCCTCTACAAACTGGCTATTGGCGTAGGTCTGCGCTATGTGCGCACCCCCGAAGGCAGCCGGGACCGCCTGAAGTGGGGGGTGTTTTACTGGCCGTTGTATTGGCTGGTTCTCTACCATTTGAAACGCCAGTTGGGTTTCGAGCGGATCAGGTATGCCGTGTGTGCAGCGGCTCCGGCTTCGCCCGAGCTGTTTCAATATTACAACGCCCTGGGCCTTCCCTTAAGAGAGGGCTATGGACAGACAGAATCCACCGGAGTAATTGCCGTCCAGCGAATCGATAATCCCCGCTGGGGGTTCGTTGGTGAGCCGCTGCCCGAGGTGGAGGTTAAGATCGCTGAAGACGGCGAAATCCTCGTAAAAGGGCCCAATGTTTTCAAGGGCTATTTCAAGGATCCCGAGCTTACCGTCCAGACCATCAATAACGGCTGGCTTCACACCGGCGATGTGGGTGCCCTTGAGGGGGGCCATCTCAAAATCATGGATCGCAAGAAGGACATTCTCATCACGGCCGGCGGTAAAAACATCACCCCCGCCTATATCGAAAACAAACTAAAATTCAGCATATACATCCAGGACGCCGTGGTGATCGGGGATGGTCGCAAATATCTGGTGGCACTCATTCTGATCGACGAAGACAATGTCACCAAATATGCCCAGGATCAGCGCGTTCCTTTCACCACCTTCGCCGATCTCACCCAGAATCAACAGATACAAAAGCTCATCGCAGATGAAGTCTCTGATGTCAATAAAACCCTTTCTAAAGTGGAGACCATCAAGAAATTCAAATTGCTTCCCAGGCGCTTCTATGAGGAAGATGGAGACGTTACGCCCACAAAAAAGGTCAAGCGCCGTTTTCTGGAAAACCGTTACGCGGATCTCATCAATAAAATGTACAGCGGATAATCGCTATGGATCTCATTGAAAGTTATCAGCAAGAAATACAGCTCATCAGAAAGCCCTGGACCCGGGTATGGGTCGGCGCCTTGGTTCTCTTTCTACTTCTACTGCCCTGGTTTGCCCGGGAATATGTTGTTTACACGACGACGCTCATTTTCCTTTATTCCATCGGGGTTCAAGGACAGAATCTGCTCATCGGATACACGGGTCAGATCTCCTTCGGACAGGCGGGGTTTCTGGCCATCGGCGCCTTTACTTTCGGGCATCTGAGTCGCTTCGGCATACCCTGGCCGATAGCGATTTTGGGTGCCGGTCTGGCGGCAGGGCTGTTCGGCATTTTGGTGGGATTTCCATCCCTGCGTCTGAAAGGACCCTATTTGGCGATCGCCACCCTGGGTTTCGGCATTGCCGTCTATCAGGTCTTTGTTAACTCCGAGCTGCTTTCCGGCGGACGGATGGGGCTGAGCATTGCAAAATTGAATCCCATCCTGGGCCTATCACAAATTAGCTTTAATTATTATCTCTACTTCCTGATTGCCCTGCTGTTTACATTAACCAGTTACAATATCATCTCTTCTTTTGTGGGACGTGCCTTTATCGCCATCCGTGATAATGATATCGCCGCAGAGGTCGTTGGAGTCAATCTGACCCGATACAAGCTGCTGGCCTTTGCCGTCAGTTCCTTTTACACCGGAGTTCAGGGCGGGCTCTTCGGCCTGCTTATGGGGTACCTGGAACCCAATATGTTCACCTTTATGGAATCCATCACCCTTTTTGTGGCCGTCATCATCGGAGGTTTGGCGTCGGTGGAAGGTTCCATCATGGGGGCCGCGTTCGTGGTCCTGATTCCCCAATTCTTCAGCGATTACAAAGAAATGGTTCCGGTGGTCTATGGGGTCACCATATTGATTGTGTTGATCTTCGAGCCCTTGGGGCTTTACGGTCGCTGGTTCAAGATACGGCTCTATCTGCGAAACTGGCCCTTGCGGTAGGTTCTGATCCGTTTATTGCTCTAATCTCGCAGCCTGCCCGCGGCGAGCTCCTTTCGGCCTAAACTCAGGGTCGCGGACAGCCGGGCTGGTGCGGAAGGTTTGAGGAGGAGGGAAAAAACATGGGACAATTCTGGCAATATGTTGTTTCAGGTCTTGCCACGGGAAGCACATATGCTTTAGTTGCACTGGGTCTGGCCCTGGTCTATCGCTCCTCTCGCGTCCTGCACTTTGCACACGGTGATATCACCACTGCCGGGACTTTTGTTGCCTTTACCCTGCTGGGGTGGAAGCTCCATTACGCAATTGCATTCCCATTAGCCCTTCTTTTCGGCGCTGTCTTGGCGATGCTCTTTTATTTTGGTGTGTTGATCCCTGCCCAGCGCCGCGAAGCGACCCAACTGGGGCAGATCATCCTTACGTTGGGACTCGGACTCATTCTCCAGGGTCTGGTGGCCTACTTCGGCGGCACCGAAACCCAATCCTTTCCTTTTCCCCTTTCAGACTTCAAGACTTACCAGGTCGGCAGCGTGGTCATCAGCCAGTTGAGTCTGGGCACCTTTGTTATCGGTTTAATTGTGTGTTTGCTCCTTTACCTGTTGGTGCAAAAGACGCGCTTAGGGCTTGCGATGCGGGCCACCTCTGAGAATCTTCCCGCAGCCCAAACCATGGGGATCCCCACCCGCCAGATCCTGGCCCTCAGCTGGGGGTTGGCAGCGCTCTTGGGCGTTCTGGCCGGTCTTTTTCTGGCACCTGCCTTGCTGCTGGATCCGTTCTTCATGCTTGAGCCTTTTTTGAAGGGTTTTGCGGCCGCAATTCTGGGCGGTCTCAACAGCCTGCCCGGCGCGATTGTCGGTGGTCTTATTTTAGGCGTAGCCGAAAGTCTGGCCGGCGGATACATATCGGTTGCCTTTAAGAATACGCTCGCTTTTCTGATCATCATTCTGGTGCTGTTGTTCCGACCGGAAGGTCTGCTAGGCAAAGAGTTCAAAGAAAGAGTCTAGTTTTGTGTCCCACAAAATGGTTTCAGGTTTCAGTGTTCAGGTGTCAGGAAGATAATGAGGACAGATGATAGAGGCTGGCTGTTTTCTGTCGTCTGACTTCTGTCATCTGTTTGCTGGCCTTTGACCTCTGTTCTCTGAGCCTAGGTTTGATCGCGCCAAATCTCGAGCAGTGTTAAATCATCATTGGCTTTAGCGTTTCCTCTCCATTGGCTGATTAAATCCAGCAGCCCTTTGCCCCAGGGCGGCCCTTTGGCATTCTTGATATAGTCGATCAGGCGCTGATTGCCAAACAGCTCTTTATCCTCATTTTCGGCTTCGATAACCCCATCTGAAAAAAAGAGAACCGCTTCTCCGGGGGACAGCGCTACTTCATTTTTTTCGTATTGAACATCAGGCGTGACGCCCATCGATATCCCCTTTAAGTTCGGTAAATTCCCAAGCCCGTTCGGGCCGATCCACAGGGGCTGCAAATGCCCCCCCAGGGCAAGTTGCATCTTGCCGCTCGCGGGCCAGTACCTGCCGAGGACAATGGTGGCAAAAAAGCCTTCTTCGGACGTCAGGCTGTGCAGCCTATTGTTTACGGTTTCAAGAAGTTTGTCCACTTCACTTTGAAGCAGGGCCTCGCTGCGGATATTCGTAGACAGGGCCGCCATAATCAGAGCCGCCGGAACGCCTTTACCGGAAACATCGGCGACATATGCCAATAAACTGTCGTCCGGCAAGGGAATCACATCATACAAATCGCCGCCGACATAGGTGGCCGGAGCAGATTCAGCCCAAATATGGCCTCCGGCTTTCAGCTCCGGAATTTTGGGCCAGAACAGGGATTGGATCTGGGTGGCAGTTTCAAGCTGCGCTTTAAGCTGCGCCGACTGCTCAAGGACCGTGTCGTGCAGCTCCTTGATGCGTAACATCGACTTAACTCTGGCGACCAGCGCGGCATGATCCACGGGCTTGGTCAGGTATTCGTCACCGCCGGCTTCAAGGCCGGCCACGACATCTTTTGAATCCGCCTTAGCAGTGACCATGATGATGGGTATAAATGGCAGGGAAGCATCCGCTCGGATGTGCCGGCAGACCTCGATGCCGTCCATTTTGGGCATCATGATGTCCAGCAGGATCAGGTCCGGCTGCGCGTCTCTGGCCATCGCCAACCCCTCTTCGCCGTCTGCCGCGGTGATGATCTCGTAATTGTTGGCGGCAAGGCGCATCTGCAGGATCTCCACATTGGCGGGATTGTCATCCACAATCAAGATCAAAGGCGGTGTTCGCATTATTCCCCCTCATAACCTACTATTGCAGGTATTCACGGATCTTTGCCAGGAGCTCGCGCGGACTGTAGGGCTTGGTGACATAGGCATCGCAGCCGGCCTCAAACGCCTTGACATCATCACCGCTCAGCGCATAGGAAGTAACCGCAATGATTGGAATTGAGCTCAGGGTGGCGTTAGCCTTGATCCGGCGGGTGGCCTCGTACCCGTCGAAATCAGGCAGCTGAATGTCCATCAGGATCAGTTCAGGGTCCTGGGTCTCAGCCGCCGTCACGCCCTCGTGCCCGGTGACCGCCTCGATCACCTCATAGCCGGCACTGGTGAGAAG
>JASFGM010000213.1:0-5648 GCA_050123755.1 Desulfobacterales bacterium | reverse complement strand
TCTTATTGCCGCTCATCCCCTTGTTGAAAGAAGGCCTTTTGGATCTAAACACGCTAATTGCCGACTCAAAATCAGGGGTTTCCGGAGCAGGCAGAACCTTAGCGTTAGCCAGTCACTTCTGTGAAGCAAATGAATCCTTCAAGGCTTACAAAGTGGGTGTACATCGTCATAATCCGGAAATGGAAGCCATCCTGAGCCGCGAGGCCAACCAGCCGGTTTATTTAACCTTCGTACCGCATCTGGTTCCGATGAGCCGTGGAATGTTAACCACTATTTATGCAATGCCGGTCGCCCCGTTGAAGTCGGAAGATATTGCTCAATGTTTAGCCGCCGCTTTCTCCGGCCACCCTTTCATCCGGTTATGTGCTCAAGAACGCGTGCCCGATACCATCCACGTGAAAGGAACCAATTTCTGCGATATTGGATTTAAACTGGATGAGCGTACCCAGCGCCTCATACTTATCTCGGCCATTGACAATCTGGTTAAAGGTGCTGCCGGCCAGGCCGTTCAAAATATGAACATCATGCTGGGTCTGGATGAAACAACCGGGCTCATACAGATACCCTATCCGCTTTGAGCCGGTTATTGGGTATAAGTTATATGTTATTAGTTGTTGACTTTTAATTAAGAATGTTTTGTATTTTATAGGTGTTTTTGAACGAATAATATTGAAAGGAGATTGAAGATGACAGCAAAGCTAATTAAGGGAACGGAGATACGCGAAGAGATCTTGAAAGAAATTGCAGATGAGGTCAAAGAAATCAAAGAAAAGCACGGTGCTGTTCCCGGCTTAGTGACGATTTTGGTCGGCGAAAACCCCGCCTCCATTTCTTATGTGACCCTGAAGATTAAAACCGCAAATCAGTTGGGCTTCAAAGAGATTCAGGACAGCCAGGCCGACGATATCTCCGAGGAAGATTTGCTGGCCTTAGTTGATAAATACAACAACGATGATTCCATTCACGGCATTTTGGTTCAGCTGCCGCTTCCGAAACATTTGGATGAAAAAAAGGTGCTCAATGCCATCGATCCGGACAAGGATGTGGATGGTTTTCATCCGGTAAATGTCGGCCGGCTGATGATCGGCGGTGCGGAGGTAAAATTTGCGCCGTGTACCCCGGCCGGGATCCAGGAAATGATTGTGCGGGCCGGCGTGGAGACAAGTGGCGCTGAAGTCGTTGTCGTTGGTCGCTCAAACATCGTCGGTAAACCCATTGCCAATATGATGCTGCAAAAGAGCGACGGTGCCAATTCTACCGTAACTGTCGTGCATACCCGTACCCGGGATCTGGCGGGCCATTGTAAAAGGGCTGATATCTTAATCGTCGCTGCCGGCGTTCCGGACCTGGTCAAACCCGAGTGGATTAAACCGGGTGCGTGCGTGATCGATGTGGGCGTCAACCGGGTCGGAGAAAAGATCAGCGAAAAAACGGGAAAGAAAATAGCGATTTTAAAGGGTGATGTGGATTTTGATAAAGCCAAAGAGATTGCCGGTTCGATTACACCGGTCCCCGGCGGTGTGGGGCCTATGACCGTCACCATGCTGATGAAAAATACCCTGAAATCTCTGAAATTTAAGTTGGGGATCGCCTAATCTTTTTTTCAAGATTGCAAAAAAACCTAAAGTTAAGGTATAATTAACCGATATAGTTAATAGATTAGACTATTTATATATTGACAAAGAAATTGTACCCTAATATATTGTATTTTAGGACAATTCCGCAAAACGAAAGAGCAAAGTCACCGAAAGATGGCGACGCAAAACCATGGATCTAAAGCCGTTGCGGTTAAGACTGCCAGGTTACCGACTATTTGCTATCCGAACGCTTTTGGGTGATGAAGCCTGGAGGCGTTCTTTTTTGGGCTGCTAAATAAATTCTCAATTGTTTTGACCGAATGGTGCCGGAAAAGAGGGCATCTAGATCAAAAATTTGTTTAAATTTTAAAAGGAACTTACCCTCTTGACACGGATATTGGGGATATGATACCAAAAAAAAGTTCCGAAATGTAAGGCAAGGCTGCAATAAGCGCGACGGCGCTTTTTAATCCTCCTTGTTTTGTTGAATACGATCAATCCTTGGTTTACATGCGTACCTACGATTGATTGTTTAAATAAAGATAACCCGGGCTAATCCATCATTCGTTTAAGGTATACCGTCATGCGAAAGAAAATTTCTTTTGTCGTATTAAGCAATAGTGGAGCGCCTGCCAAACAAATGTGCGCCTCCAAAGCTTCCATTTGTTTGGTAAGTATTCTCATTATAGGCTGCCTGATATCTTTTGGCTATGTGGTTTACGATTACTTTCAGCTCAAACAAACGATGGTGCGCTTGCAAAGCCGTGCAGTCCATCTGACCAACGAGTTAGGTGAGATTCAAAGCCAACGCAAACAGATTCAAGAGTTTGCCAGCGAGATCAACTCTTTAAAAGGCCATCTGGTAACGCTGAACAAATTTGAGAAAAAGATTCGCATCATAGCCAATATTGAAAAAACCGATGAATCAGATAATATTTTCGGTGTTGGCGGTTCCATACCGGAAGACCTGGATGCCCGACTGCCATTGATGGAAAAACACAACAGCTTGATGCGCGATATGCATGAGCAGATTGACGAATTGAATCGTGCATCCATTCATCAAAAAGGCAAATTTGAATCCCTCCTCAAATCTTTAGAGGACCAGCAAAACTTGTTGGCTTCCACGCCTGCCATCCGTCCCATATCCCGTGGGGAAAAATCATGGGTCACGTCCTCGTTTGGTTTCCGGGTTTCACCATTTACCGGTCAACGGGAATTTCATCAGGGATTTGACATCTCGACCCGGAAGGGGACACCGATTCTGGCCACAGCCGACGGAGTTGTCACCTTTGCTGGCAATAAAGGATTGCTGGGTAAGACCATTATTGTCGATCACGGCCATGGAATGGTTACACGCTACGGACACTGTTCAAAATTTCTGAAGAAACGCGGTGAAAAAGTAAAACGCTGGGAACCCATCGCCCTGGTGGGAAACACCGGTCGCAGCACCGGGCCGCATGTGCATTACGAAGTGCGGCTGAACGGAATTCCGGTGAACCCGTATAAGTATATCTTAAATTAATACCCCGGGAACGTATCCACCTTAAAAAGCTGACGCCGGTCTGCTAATACCCCTGTATCAAACGGACAGATCCCTTTTTCTTTTCATCTTGATTTTAAACTGTCTGACCTTGCATCTGAGGCCTCCCGAGTTTATATTGTAATTTCTTGTCGGGCATCAAATCTATTTAGAAAGGAGCAGCAATTTGGTTCAGGGCAAACATAAGAATGCCATTATGTATTTAAACTCCTGGCCCTAAAATTAATTATTGAGAGATACGCTAAATTTGCTATAATTCACCCAACGGGACTAATTTTTATCTAATTTGAAACGCCCAATTTAAATTTTCATAATGCATGCTAACGGGAGGATTACACCCGAGATGTTATTAAACGCGTTGACAAAAGTTTTTGGAAGCAAAAACGAACGGGATTTAAAACGGTTACAGCCACGCGTTGAGCGCATCAATGCGCTGGAACCGGAAATTCAGGCCATGAGTGATGACCAGCTCAAGGCCCAGACCCCCAAGTTTAAAGAGCGCATCGATCAAGGAGAATCCCTGGACGACCTTTTGCCGGAAGCGTTTGCAACCGTCAGAGAAGCTTCCTTGCGCGCTTTGAAAATGCGGCATTTTGATGTCCAGCTTATCGGCGGAATCGTGCTGCATGAGGGCAAAATCGCTGAAATGAAAACCGGCGAGGGCAAAACTCTGGTGGCGACACTGCCGGCTTATCTGAATGCGTTGACCGCAAAGGGAGTCCATATTGTTACGGTCAATGACTATCTGGCCAAACGCGATACCGAATGGATGGGTCATATCTATCATTTTCTGGGTTTATCGATGGGCACGATTGTTCACGGTCTTGATGATACCGAACGCCAGGCGGCTTATGCTGCCGACATTACCTATGGGACCAACAACGAGTTCGGTTTTGATTATTTAAGAGACAATATGAAATTTGACCGTGATGCGCTGGTCCAGCCCAAGCTGAATTTCGGGATTGTGGATGAGGTCGACAGCATCTTGATCGATGAGGCCCGGACGCCGTTGATCATTTCCGGTCCGGCTGAAAAATCCACCGATCTTTACTATCAGGTGAATGGCCTGATTCCGCGGCTTTCAGGCGATAAACATTATAGCATCGATGAAAAAGCACGCTCGGCCACACTGACCGAGGACGGTGTTGCCAAATGCGAGCAGCTGCTGAAGGTGGATAACCTGTTTGATCCCAGATACATCGAGCTGCTGCATCATATCAATCAGGCGCTCAAGGCCCACACCCTGTTTAAACGGGATGTCGATTATATTGTCAAAGATGGGGAAGTGATCATCGTCGATGAATTTACCGGTCGCTTGATGCCCGGCCGCCGATATAGTGAAGGGTTGCACCAGGCACTGGAGGCCAAAGAAAATGTTAAAATCGAAAATGAAAACCAAACATTGGCCACCATTACCTTTCAGAACTATTTTCGAATGTATGACAAGCTTGCCGGTATGACGGGTACGGCCGACACCGAAGCCGCCGAGTTCAAAAAGATTTATGATCTTGATGTCATGGTTGTCCCCACCAACATGCCCATGGTTCGTCAGGAATTTCCGGACGTCATTTATAAAACCCGCCAAGAAAAATTTGACGCCGCGTTGGATGAAATTGAGGAGTTGAATGGCCGCGGACAACCTGTCCTGGTGGGTACGATTTCAATTGATGTTTCCGAAGCACTCAGCAAGAAACTGAAAAAAAGGGGTATCAAGCATTCGGTGTTGAATGCCAAAAATCATGAAGGCGAAGCCGAGATCATTGCCATGGCCGGGCAGGCAGGCGCGGTTACGATTTCAACCAATATGGCCGGCCGCGGCACCGATATTGTGCTGGGTGAGGGGGTTACCGATCTCGGCGGGCTGCATATCTTAGGGACCGAACGCCATGAAAGCCGCCGTATCGACAATCAGTTGCGGGGCCGGTCCGGAAGACAGGGGGACCCCGGATCTTCGCGCTTTTATCTTGCACTTGAGGATGATCTGCTGCGAATTTTTGGGGGTGAACGTATTACCGGCATTATGGAGAAGCTGGGCATGCCGGACGGCGAACCGATTGAGCACAATATGATTAGCCGGGCGATTGAAAATGCTCAGGCTCGCGTAGAAGGGCACAATTTTGAAATTCGCAAGCAGCTGCTCGAATATGATGACGTGATGAATCAGCAACGTGAGGTCATTTACCGGCAGCGGCGCGAAGCCCTGGATGGTAAAAGCCTGAAAACCGGGATTTTCGATATGATCCGCGAAAAAGCCGATGAGATCGCCGATGTTTTTGCCGAAGAGAAAACCCCGGCTGAAGAATGGGATTTAAAGGGCATCCGCGACGCCGTTTTCAAGCAGTTTAATTTCCGCCTGAACGCCTTTGATGCCGATACCCTGGAGAACCTCGACCGGGACATCTTAGCCGATGTGATATTTGAGGCCGCCGGCAAGGTTTATGACCAGCGGGAAACGGCCATCGGTTCTGAGGATTTTAGACAATTGGAGCGCGTGGTCATGTTACAAACGGTGGATAACCTTTGGAAGGATC
>JASFGM010000212.1:0-5664 GCA_050123755.1 Desulfobacterales bacterium | reverse complement strand
GTTTATGAGCAGCAGCTGAGGCATGGTGTTTTATTTAATTATTGAAGCGTTTCGAGTTTCGCGTTCCGGGTTGCGGGTTAAATTATTGCAAACTAAACTCTGAAGTGCAAGACCCGCAACTCGTAATCCGTAACACGCAACCAAATAACGAACCCATCACGGACAAGCCGGAACAAATTGCCACAAAGGCACCAAGACACAAAGGAAACTTTCGGAAACTTTTCATCTTTGCGTCTTGGTGTCTTGGTGGTGTAAATATTTTGCCACTAAAAGCATAGAAATTACAATTAAGCAACGAATTGTCTTATTGCTCGAGCGGGTCTTATTTCATTACCTGCACGACATCAAACTCTCCATCTTCAAAAATAAACCGTTTGGACGCAGGGGGCTGGCAGCGGTCGAAGGCGATGACAACCGTCTCGTCAAGCCACCTTAAAAAGCGGGAGGTCGCCCGGCGTGATAATACACACTTTACCCAGGTAAACGCTCCCCCAAAGCGGGTGATGCGCTGCCGCTTATCAAAAGCCGGCAACCCGGCCTTCTGAGCCGCATGCCAGTAATAAGCATACGTTGTAATAATCAGAAGCATCGCCGCCCCCCGGGCCAGAGATATACGCGGTGCGGTTAGAGATTCAATAAAGATTCGAAACTCAGGGGCCTGGCGCAGGGCCCGCAGTACCAGTTGCGAGCGCACTTCGCGAATACGCTTTTCGCGGCGGACACCTTCCAGATCCGGCAGCTCCGGATGGTAAAAGATCCCCCTCTGGTAGTCTTTTTCCAGATCGCGCGTAATGTTGGCCAGCTGAATCACCTCACCGATCACCGCGCAGGAGCGCAGCCGCTCGTCGCTGACTTCCGGTGAAAGCCCTTGATCCAACCGCTGGACTTCTTCTGCAAAAAGGATGGGGGTACCGAGCACATGCCAGCAGTAACGGGAAAGCTGTCCCGGAGTCTGCAGGACCCCGCCCTGTTCAGCAAAAATGCGGCTGGACCAGATCATGCCTTCCCCCATACGCTTTACAAGCCGGCGAATGGCTTCCTGCTGAGGGGACGCTAATCGATCAAAGTTCCGATCAATAAGCGCGGCTTGATTCACCAGCAACAGATGCGTACGTTCGCGCGCATCGGTGCTAAGATCGGGGTCAAGCGCCGGTGCCGTTTTTAAGGCGTTACAATCGGCAAAGCGCTCGACAAAGCGTTGTAACGCCTGCTGCTGTTCTCCAACCGTGGGCAGAAGATCTTCATAGGTGTCCAGCATTCGGCAATAAAGATAGGCGACTGCCAGCGCCCGCCGCAGGCGCGGCGGAAGAAAAACGATCACAAGGGAAAATGTGCGGGCGGCATGGGGTAAGATCTGCCATAAAAATTGTTCGGGATCCTTGATCTGCCGAAGTTTGGCCAGGGGGGGTCGTCTGCGGTTTGCTATTAAATTAATGAGAATGGGTCCCAGCAATGCAACCTCTTTTGTCGGGCAAATCGGCCCAAATCGGATTTTTCATCACGAAAACCAAAGGCCCGAACTTGAGCGTCAGTCGGGCCTTTGGTCTTATCTCGCCTGTACAGGAGCTGAAGGCTATATCATTCTAATACGATCAGGACTTGATTGGTGGATACTTTATCGTCCACTTTGACTTTGATCTCTTTTACCTTACCGGCCTCAGGAGTCGGGATGGCATTCTCCATTTTCATGGCTTCAAGAATTACCACCTCTTGATATTCTAAGACTTCTTCACCTTCTTTGACAAGGATATCAATAATCGTTCCAGGCATCGGAGCCACTATTTCTGTACTCATTCCTTTCTCCTCTCTCTATTATATCTGAATGTGTTTTCCTGAACAAGATCCGCAGGTGTCTAATTGTCCGGTTATTTTATTGTGCCTTGATACTTAATGGCAGATCGAATGTCAAGTTTTATACCGTTTTCCATAATAGTGTTGCGAAATAAGGAAGTTCGGCATAAGTGGTTGTAGAAAAAAACGTTCGAATACCGGAACGTTTTTTTGACAACCACTATAAGAGCGCCACAATAAAGGCTAAGGTTTCAGTGTTCCCTTCTTCGCCCTTAAGACTACGCAGGGCAGGCAGGTGTCAGGATTCAATGATTGAGGGATTTAGGAATTAGAATGACAGAATACCTTCAATTCCTGAATTCCTGAATCCGCAATTTTTAAATTTGCCTGCGGACACCTTTTTCTTTGAAAAAGGATCTTGACAATATTATAAAGGCTGTTAGAAAAAGATGGTTTAATCGTTCAGACCAAAAACTAATTAAGGAGAAACTCATTATGACAATTCAGAAAGTACTTGTTATCGGAGCCGGCATCATGGGTGGCGGCATCGCCCAACTCTGTGCCCAGCGAGGACTTGATGCGGTGCTTACCGACATTAGCCAGGACCTTGTGGATCAGGCTAAAGCGCGCATTGAGAGCGGTCTTGCCAAAAGAGTCGCCAGCGATAAAATAACCGAGGAAGAAAAGAATGCCGTTCTCTCTCACATCTTTACGGCAACTGATCTTTCTCCGGCCGCGGAGGCCGACATTGTTATCGAATGCGTTATTGAGGATCTGGAAATCAAGAAAAAAATCTTCTCTGAGCTGGACAAACTCGCCCGGCCAGAAGTTATCCTGGTAACCAACACGACCTCTCTTTCGATTTCTGCTATGGCCGCAGCGACAAGCCGACCTGACAAGGTCGTCCAGATGCACTTTTTTAATCCACCGGTGATCATGAAGCTGGTAGAGATCATGCCCGGCCAAAAAACCTCCCAGGAAACCCTGGAGGCAGCCGAAGCCTTTGCTAAAGAACTGGGCAAAGATCCGGTCGTGTGCAAGAATGAAGCGCCGGCAGGTATTGTCAGCCGAATTCTGGGTCAGTTGCTAAACGAGGCCACGTGGTTGGTGGCTTCCGGCGTGGCTGAAGCAGCCGATGTGGATAAGGCCATGAAGCTGGGGGCCAACCATCCCATGGGGCCGTTGCAGTTGATCGATATGATCGGGCTTGACACACATAGGGCCAAAATGGAAACACTGTACACGACGCTTGATGATCCGCGCTACAAACACCCCAAGCTGCTGGATGAGATGATCGAAGCAGGCAATCTGGGCAAAAAATCCGGTAAAGGCTTCTACCAATATGGTGACAAGTGATGGATAAAAACATTTTATTTGAAATCGACGGCGCAATCGCAAAACTGACCATTAACCGGCCCGATAAACGCAATGCAGTCGACAATGCGACGGTCGAGGAGATTGATCAAGTTCTGGCCCAGGTGGAAAAAAATCCTGAGATACGTGTGCTCATCCTGACGGGTGCGGGTGATAAAGCCTTTGTCGCCGGCGCCGATATCCATGAACTGGATAAACGCGATACCTTGCGGGGTCGCTCGGAAACACGCCGGCGCCAGGAGGTTTACACGCGGATTGAACAGTTGGAGATCCCTTCCATCGCAGCCATCAACGGTTGGGCCCTGGGTACCGGTCTTGAACTCGCCATGGCTTGTACGCTGCGCGTGGCATCGTCAAAGGCCGGATTGGGCCAACCGGAAGTAAAGCTGGGGATTACACCGGGTGCCGGCGGCACCCAGCGATTACCAAAGCTGGTCGGCATGGGACGGGCAATGGAGATGATTCTCACCGGTGATCCGATAAAAGCTGAGCAGGCCCTCGCGATGGGCCTGATCAATAGGATCGCCGAGCCCGATCAACTGCTAGACGAAGTCGAGAATCTGGCTAGGGCCCTGGCCGCCCGCCCAAGGCTTGCCCTCCAGTATGCCAAAGAAGCTGTTTTGCGTTCCGGAGAAGGCTCCCTGGCCGAGGGGCTGGCGCACGAGTCTTACCTGCACGCGCTCTCCTGCGGCACCCAGGACAAAAAAGAAGGTGTGGCTTCCTTCCTGGAAAAACGTGACCCCAAATTCACGGGACAATAAATCGCATATCCTATGAAACCCTATTTTAATAAAATGAAGGAATTTGGACAGGAACTCAAAGAAGGGCAGATTAAAAGTACAGCGGGAAGTGTTAAACAGATCCAGAAAGTCGAAGCCCAGGTGGCCGAAGCTGTTGAAAAGGTCAAAAATGCGGGTATGCCGACTGAAAAGATTAACGCCCGGGGGCAATTAACCGTGTGGCAACGACTCAAGTACCTTATCGATCCGGATACCTGGTGTCCATTGCATACCCTGTTCAATCCGATGAATAATGCCGAAGGCACGACCAACGTTATTGACGGTCTTGGAAAGATTTCAGGCAAATGGGCCATGATTATCGGTTTTGACAACAAGGTCTTTGCCGGCGCCTGGCTCCCGGGGCAATCTGAAAACATTTTAAGAGCAACCAACCTCTCAAAACGATTGAACATCCCCCTGGTCTGGCTGGTGAATTGTAGCGGGGTTAAGTTAACCGAACAGGAAAAGTTTTACGCCAGTCGACGCGGTGGCGGCACCACTTTTTTCAGACATGCCGAACTGGAGCAGCTGGGCATACCGATTCTGGCCGGAATCTACGGCACCAACCCGGCGGGCGGCGGGTACCAGGGCATCAGCCCCACCATCCTGTTTGCTCACAAAGACGCCAATATCGCGGTCGGCGGCGGCGGGATTTTAAGCGGTATGTCTCCCAAAGGGTACTTTGACCTGGAGGGTGCCGAACAGCTGATTGCGGCTGCCAAGCAATTCAAAGTCGAACCGCCCGGATCGGCTAAAATACATTACGACGAAACCGGGTTTTTCAGGTATGTCTTTGAAACCGAAGAAGCGGTTCTAGACGGAATCAAAGATTATATGAAGGATATGCCGGCATACAAGCCGAAATTTTTCCGGGTCGCCGCGCCCAAAGAGCCCCGGTTTCCCCAGGAAGATCTCTATCACCTAATCCCTTTTAACCAGAAAGCCATGTACAATTTTGAAGAGATCCTAGCGCGCCTGGTCGACGGCAGCGAGCATATGGAATATCGACCGGATTACGGGCCGGAGGTCTACACCGGACTGGTCAAAGTCGACGGGTTTCTCATGGGTGTCATCGGCAACCGGCAGGGATTTTTTGGTGAAGATTACCCTGAATATGCCGACTATCCGGGAATCGGCGGCAAACTCTATCGCCAGGGATTAATTAAGATGAACGAGTTTGTCACCCATTGCGGGCGAGACCGGGTACCGATCATCTGGTTCCAGGATACCAGTGGTATCGATGTGGGCGATATTGCCGAAAAGGCGGAGTTGCTCGGGCTGGGCCAGGCCTTGATTTATTCGATCCAGCAAACCCAGGTACCCATGATGCTGGTCCTTTTAAGAAAAGGGACAGCGGCAGCTCACTATATCATGGGCGGCCCCACCGCCAACCGGCACAATGCATTCACTCTGGGAACGCCGACGACCGAGATATACGTAATGCACGGTGAAACCGCGGCGGCGGCCAGTTTTTCCCGCCGGTTGGTCAAAGAAAAAGATGCCGGCCGGCCGCTGGAGCCGGTAATTGAAGAAATGAACAAACTGGTTCAGGAATATTACGACAACTCACGGCCGTCATACTGTGCCCAACACGGTCTGGTGGATGAGGTCTCCAAAATGACCGATATTCGCCGGTACCTGGCCGCCTTTGCCGGTGCGGCTTATCAAAATCCCAAATCCATCTGTCCACAGCATCAGATGATGCTACCCAGGATCATCA
>JASFGM010000211.1:0-5664 GCA_050123755.1 Desulfobacterales bacterium | reverse complement strand
AATAATCAACCGCATGGTTAGAAAATAGTTTAAACCAATGGATTCAGCGGCTTCATATTGCCCGCGTGACATTGCCTGCAAACCACCGCGCACGACCTCGGCGATATAAGCGGCCGTGAAAAGAATAATGGCGACTAGCGCTCGCATTATCGTCGGGAAGCTAACGCCTTCGGGCAGAAAAAGCGGGAAGATAAACGATCCCATAAATAGAAGGCTGATCAAAGGCACGCCGCGGATTAACTCAATGTAAACGACACACAGCCATTTGACGATCGGCATTTTGGACTGGCGCCCCAGAGCAAGAATAACACCCAGGGGATATGCAAGCGTAAGACCAAAAACGGATAATAACAGTGTCAGGGGTAAACCGCCCCACTGCGTGGGTTCCACCGAAGATAGCCCCAGGAGCCCTCCTCGCATGAGGACTCCCATCACCACCAAGCCGATGATCCAGGCGTAGCCAAAATATTTGGTCCAGTGATTGCGGTCGCGACTGTAAAACAGCAAGCCGCATAAAATCAGGATGGCAATCAGTGGCCGCCAATGTTGATCATATGGAAAGAAGCCAAAAAGGATAAAACGAAAATTAGTCGTAATAATCGACCAGCAGGCACCGTCCGTATCCCGGCAGACCGCCCCGGTGGTGCTCCAAACACTGTCAATAAAGGCCCAGCGGATAAAGGGCGGAACGACCGCCCACAGAATGTACAACGTTAAGATCGTCAGCAGTGAGTTAAACCAGCCATTGAACAGCTTGGCTCTCACCCACCCGATAACGCCCACACTGGTCAACGGGGGTTTTAGCTCTTCTGCCGGTGTCTTTTGAACGTAAGCTTCCATTCGCTTCTTATCTTTCGACCAGTTTAACTTTTTTGTTGTACCAGTTCATAAAAGCCGAAGTGGACAAACTGAAAATAAGATAAACGGCCATAATCAGGGCCACGCCTTCAATGGATTGGCCGGTTTGATTCATGGTTGTGTTGGCCACCGAAACAAAATCCGGAAATCCAATGGCTACCGCCAGAGAGCTGTTTTTGGTCAGATTCAACATCTGGCTGGTCAACGGCGGTATAATCACCCTCAAGGCCTGGGGTAAAATTACCAGATTTAAGACCTGATTCGGTCTCAAGGCGATGGACATGGCTGCCTCGCGCTGCCCCTTGCTGACGGATTGGATGCCGGCCCGCACGACCTCAGCCACAAAGGCGGCCGTATAAAGCACCAGTCCTAAAAGCAGTGCAATGAACTCTGGGCTGAGCGTCATGCCTCCTTTAAAATTAAAGCCGGTCAGCTCGGGAACATCCATTGTTGTGGGTGCACCGAATATAACCCAGGTACCCAGAGGAAAACCAAGGATGATACCAACAGAGACGCGAAAGATTGGCAGGATTTGGCCGGTTTGCTCCTGTCGTTTTTTGGCCCAGCGCCGGAAGAGATAAGTCCCGATACAGGCGACAATTAACGCCAGCAGCATATACTTGTGGGCGGGATGTGATTCGGGAACGGCAAAGATAAGCCCACGATTACAAAGAAAGAGTCCGGTAATGGGGTTAAGCGCCTGTTGCGGTGATGGCAGGCTTTCGTAAAAAATGGCATACCAGAAAAACAGCTGTAACAACACCGGGATATCCTGCATCACCTCGATATAGATGGCGGCTATTTTGGAGACCAGCCAGTTGGTTGATAGACGTGCGATCCCGAGGATGGTCCCTAAAATTAAAGTGATCACAATGCCGATAAAAGCGACTTTTAGCGTATTAAGAACGCCGACGATAAGCGCGTGTCCATAGGAATTGGCCGCCGAGTAAGGGATCAGGGACTCACCGATCTCAAAGGATGATTCTTTGTTCAGAAAGCTAAAACCGGTAGCGACAGATTGGCGTTCGAGGTTAATCAGGGTGTTGGAGACAAGATAGTACGCCAGCAATCCGACCAGGCACAGGACGCCGAACTGATAGATAATGGCACGCTTTTGGGGATCAAGCCAGAATGGAACTTTTTCAGTCGCACTGGTGTCCGCCGGGACCGTTTTTTCGTCCGTTACCGTAACCATTTTTTTGCTAGGTGCACATTTAATAGGAGTTCCACAAAATCGGAGAAATTATTGGTAATTCGTTCTGATTTAATGGGTGCCCCTTTTAAAAACAGGGGCACCCTCGTCATCATCTATTATCTGAATGCTGCGGGGTACATGATACCGCCTTCGGTCCACAAGGCATTTAAACCCCGTTTAAGAGCCAACGGTGTATTGGGCCCCACATTGCGCTCATAAATTTCGCCATAATTTCCAACCTGCTTGATGGCATTATAAGCCCATTTTTCATCCAGACCCAGAGCCTTGCCCATACCCGGGGTCACACCCAGGAAACGCTGGATTGCTGGATTTTCGCTTTTCAGCATTTCATCAACGTTTGCTGAGGTGATACCAAACTCTTCTGCCTGTAACAACGCTTGAACCGTCCAATTCACAATGTCAAACCACTGGTCGTCACCGTGACGAACTACGGGGGCTAACGGTTCTTTAGAAATAATCTCGGGCAGCAATTCATAGTCATCGGGATTCGGTGAGACCGATCGCTGCGCCGCTAATTGAGACGCATCCGAGGTCAAAACATCACATCGGCCGGCAAAAAAGGCCTTGTTCAATTCGGCTGTCTGCTCGATGACCACCGGTTTCCAGTCCAATTTGTTGGCGCGGAAAAAGTCAGCCGCATTCATCTCGGTGGTTGTGCCCGGCAATACACAGACCGTGGCGCCGCCTAATTCCTTGGCACTCTTAATCCCTAATTTTTTAGGTACCAAAAATCCCTGGCCATCATAAAAGTTAACCTGCGTAAAATTCAGACCGTTAATGGTCTCCCGAGTCAGCGTCTGGGTGGTATTGCGGCACAACACATCAATCTCTTTGGCCTGAAGCGCCGGCAATCGCTGCACTGCCGTAAGCGCACTGAATTTCACCTTGCTGGCATCGCCGAATACAGCAGCCGCAATTGCCCGGGCAGTGTCCACATCCAGGCCTTTCCAGACACCTTTATCGTCCGGCATGCTGAATCCGAACACACCGCCGTTTACGCCAACTAGCAGATGCCCTCTAGCGCGAACCGTATCCAAGGTTTTTCCAACGGCAGGGGCTGCCTTCTGCAACTCAGCATTTTCCTTTTGCAGATTAGCAACTTGAGCTTCCAGCTCCGCAGACTTCTTTTCCAATTCTGATAGCTTTCCAGAATCTCCGCAGGAAATAACGAAAAACCCGGCAAATAAAAGTATAAAAATTAAAAAAAGTACTTTTGCCAATGAACCACCGAAACAATTTTTCAACATAACTTAAACCTCCTCCAGGTAATGTTAAAAGAAACTTAAATCACCGCATGCGACAGCCTTACGATAATCTCCCAAGATATTTATAAACCAAAATTCTTTTGAGCAGCTTCACGAACAATAATTTATATTTTTAGATTCAAACAAAATTGAATCCGCTTCATGAAATAAACAATTGAAATAAAACAAAATGGCTATAACAGAAAGGCGTTTGGTTTGGCAATAGAAAAAATATTGGCAGATTTATGATATCTGCATCGCTGGCAAAAACCAGGCGCCGCAATTAATACCTGAATCTTACGCCCCTTGGCGGGATGAAGCATCTAATTCTATGATACGAAGGGGCTCCCATGAAAATGGATGAGAAATCGCTTGAGGTACCCAGTTTAAAGTCCCGTCTTGTTAAGTTTACACCCAGCTTGGCCGATATAACAGTTAGCATTCATCGGTAATAATGACCGTTAGGCTGTATGGGTCCGCCACAATCAGCAATAAATTTCTGTAACTAGGGGGTCAACCAATGACAGCGCCAAGCCGGCCATCAAGTAAATATCACTTCATCGCGCGTCTATTTGAGCTGATGAATACGATTTCAGAAGACCAGTTACTCATGATTTTAAAACAATTGCTTAAGGATAAACTCAGCACACATATTTTCAAACTGGTCATTGACCTGCCGGATGAGCAGCAGGCCGCCTTGCTGGAACAGCTGGAGAAAACAGCTCTCGAGATCCCTCGCAAAGACCGGCGCAGACGTCCTCGAAAGGCCTGTTTAATGCCGCTCGATTATTCCGTTCAAGGCCGTCAATTCAAAGGTTACATCCTTGACATCAATACACACGGCGCATTTATCGAAACCAATGATTATTTCTTTAGCGGTCAAGAAATCATCATGACCTATTCAGTTCCTCACTATCAGAAACCACTGCGGGTGACCGGCGAAATCGTCTGGAGCAGCCAGAATGGGATTGGAATTAAATTTAGCCGGCTATCTGCGCACCAGACTGAAGTCATCGAGTCATTTTCGGAAAATTTAGAAGAAGTCTATGAGATAACCAGTTGACATATCTTTAAATTTATCCTATTAATTCAGGCGAATGCAATACAGATCGGCGTTAAACACCTTTAAGTATAACACCTCGCAGCATAAGCGCTTGATTTATATCCGAGTAAAACGAATTTATTTATAAATTTAAATAGCTACATAAAATTTGCAAATGCGAGCAGAGTCTTACGGCTCTGCCATTTTTATAACTGGGGGGAATTAAATGATTACAACCGAGGATACGGCTCTGGTGCTTATTGATGTTCAGGCAATATTAGTTCGCATCATGCACAACAAAGAGGCCTTATTGGATAATCTCAAAAAGATGGTTAAAGGCGCCCTAATATTGGGATTGCCCATCCTAATGACTGAACAAAATCCGGCCAGTCTGGGACCGACCTTAAGGGAAATCGCCGAACTCTTGCCGGGCAAAAAACCGGTGAGCAAATTCGATTTTAGTTGTTGCGGCTGCGAACAGTTTATGAAAGAACTCGAAGCGGTTAACCGCCAAAACATATTGATTGTCGGCGTTGAAGCGCATGTCTGCGTTTACCAGACCGCTGCTGATTTAGTTAATTTAAATTACGATGTGCAGGTTGTAGCGGATGCGGTTGATTCCCGAACCCTTGAAAATAAGCGAATCGGCCTCGAAAAGAGCAAAGCGGCGGGTGCCGGCATAACCAGCACCGAGATCGCATTATTTGAATTGCTTAAAATCGCAAAAGGCGACAAATTTAAGGAAATTATCAAAATCGTAAAATAAAACCCCAATTGAGTTAAACTCAATTGGGCGTTATCTGCTATTCGTTATTTGTTAATCGTTTAAAAGGAATAGTTAGTCCGATTAGTCAAAAACGTCCGCTACATTTCGCTTATGTATTAATTTTTCCTAGCAAATCTTGCCCCCATTTCAAACGCTTTTTGACAATCAAGCGGAAACACCTCCTTGCGTCTCTTTGCTTTGTGCTCTGCGTCAAAACGGTCCGCAACTACTTTTGAATAATCCTTAAACTGATACGTATCAAAGCTAAAGAGTGACTCTGATGACCCAAATATCAGCTTCAGCACCCGTTCATTATGAAGGGGATGTTGATCAAATCCCGATGCTTTCATCTGTTTTTCGGTAACATTCATCGTATAAATAAACCCGGTATGAATCTTTTTGGGAAATAACGACTGGCGCGGATCGCGTTTATCTGCATATGGCCGGTAGGGGAACAGCAAACGCTCCATAAATGATCGCATCTCTCCGGAAACGCTTCCAAAATAGATCGGGGAGCCCAGGATGAGGGCATCGGCAT
>JASFGM010000210.1:0-5724 GCA_050123755.1 Desulfobacterales bacterium | reverse complement strand
CAGGCGCTTCAACTTTTTTTGTGGCCTGCTGCTGGTCTTCCTGCGGACTAAAAATAAAATGCCACGCCAGAAACACAACCAGAGAGAGGACGATGGCTATTAACAATCGCGCTTGATCCATTGTTTTCTCCTAAGTAAGAATAATAATTTATATAATGTGCTGCCGCTTGCGAAAAGATACATGCTGTTTCATAATCAAACAGGTTTTTTCTCTGGGGACTTAGTAAGGAGAGCAGGCGTTGCGCTGGCACCCAAGTTTAAAAACCGGCCATGTTTTTGAAGCGCACGCTAGGGAATCGGATCAACACCCCCGGGATGAAAGGGATGACATCGTAACAGACGCTTTGCAGCCAGAATTAGGCCTTTGACTGGACCGTACTGCTTGATTGCCTGATAGGCATAATTCGAACAGGTTGGATAAAAACGACATGAAGGGCCTAAAATCGGGGATAATGTAAATTGGTAGACCCTGATCGACGCTAACATTAATATCGATATAATCTTTTTAATCAACACAATTCGAAATCTTTTCAAACAAATCTTGAAGGGCTGAAAATACCTTCTCAGATGAAAGGTCTGCAGCCTTTTGCTTGGCTACAATGTTGATATCCCAGTTTTGTTTCAAATGCTGCCGGTTTAATCTAAAATATTCGCGTACAAGGCGTTTGATGCGGTTTCTTTTGGCAGCGCTTCCGACCTTTCGCGTAACTGTGATGCCCAGCCGTGGGCGGTCGTACCGGCCAGGTGCAAAAAAAGCGATAACATATTCGTTTTGTAACTTGCGTCCGGATGTGGTAAGTTCGAGAAACTCAGATCGCTTTAAGATTCGATCTTCCTTTTTAAAGGAAAAACGCATCGGCACCTATTTCGGCATCCTGACCGTTTCAACCTGCGAGTCGCGCTCTACCTTTTGCTCTCCGTCGATTAATTATTCTACGACCCGCTTTTGACGACATCCGCTTACGAAATCCATGGTTTCTGGCCCGTCTGATCCTGCTGGGCTGAAAAGTGCGCTTCATATTATAAGTCCCTAAATTTACTTGATATTTTGAGTTTTCGGTTTTGAGATCAGTTCATATATTGCCGGGTTTGGCGTGGCAAACCCGAAATTTATGATATAAATCACAAGCCTGAAATCATGTCAAGATCAAATATTTTGACAAAGTCAAAAGCGTTTATTCCTGGTGAATTTCAAAAATATCAAATTCTTCCAGATGATAGGTGGTGTTGGGATAAATCACGATTTGTTTGCCGATGGTCTTTTCCAGAGCAGCAATCAGATGGTTTTCTTCACCGTGAAGAAGCTCGGCAATCTGCGGATTGACTCTCAGGGTTAACCGGATCCCATTCATGTCCTGGACTTCCCGCAAAATTTCGCGAAAAATCGTGTAGCAAATTGACTGTTTGGAAATAATATAACCTTCCCCGTCACAGTAATAGCAGGGCTCACAGAGGATTCGGGTCAGCGGCTCGCGTGTTCGTTTGCGGGTCATCTGGATGAGTCCCATATCCGACATCGGCAACACATGGGTTTTGCTCTTGTCCTTTATCAGTGCTTCCTGCAAGGCGTTGAACACCTTTTCCTGGTTGGTTTTTTTCTCCATATCGATAAAGTCAATGATAATAATGCCGCCGATATCCCGCAGCCGAATTTGATAGGCAATCTCTTTGACGGCCTCAAGATTGGTTTTTAATATCGTCTCTTCCAGATTATGTTTTCCGACATAGCGGCCGGTGTTGACATCGATGGCAACCAGGGCTTCGGTGTGTTCGATGGTGACATACCCGCCGGATTTCAGCCAGACTTTGCGCTTCAGTGCACGCGAAATATCGCCTTCCAGATTGTAGGCGTCAAAAACCGGCTCGGCGCCTTCATATAGCACCACATGATCTTTAAGGCCGGGCATATAGGTGTCCAGAAAGGCTAAAACGGCATCATAGGTCGGTTTAGAATCGATAACCAGCTTTTCGACTTCATGGATGAGCAGATCCCGAACTGCACGCAGGCTGATGGATAGCTCTTGATGCAATAGAAATGGGGACGGCACTTTTTCAAATTTTTTTTCGATGTTTTTCCAAAGGTTATTTAAGAAGGACATTTCAGAGGCCATTTTATCGATGGGTTCGCCTTCAGCGGCCGTCCGAATAATATATCCGTAATTGTTGGTGCGCAAATTCTGGACGGCGCTGCGTAAGCGCTCGCGCTCGTCTTGATCTTCGATCCTGCGGGAAATGCCGATATGGTCCGATGTCGGCATCAAGACCAGAAATCGACCGGGCAACGAAATATAGGACGATATGCGTGCACCCTTGGTCCCAATGGGAGATTTAGTGACCTGGGCCAGGAGTTTCTGGCCTTCTAAAAGGAGCTCTTCGATCAGGAAATTGCGTTTATTTTTAAAAGGAAGTGTATCGGGATCGCTTTCAGTTTCTGAATCCTCCTCCTCCGAGTTGATCTCAAACATGCGTTCATATTCTTTAAAATCATTGGTATAAACATCATCCACATAGATAAAGGCCGCCTGATTAAGACCGATATCCACAAAAGCCGCCTGCATACCGGGCAATACCCGTAACACTCTACCCTTATATATATTCCCGGTGACATCCTGATCATCTCCCCGGTCGATATACAGCTCGGAGATGGTTCCGTCTTCCAAATGCGCGACCCGGGTTTCATGATCCGAAACATTGATGATGAGTTGTTTGTACATATGCTTTTGGTATTTAACTTAATGTTAATTAAAACTCAAATACGACTCCCTCGGTTTAAGGCTGTTTTTGAATAAAATCCGAAATTCGAATTTCGAAAACCGAAACAAATCCGAATACCAAATGACCTAAATTCAAAACGCGTTTCGAACGTTCGGATTTCGTGCTTTATATTTGTTTTGGATTTCGGCCAATTTTATAAAATCAGGCGTGCTTCGAATTTTCAATCGATCTAAATTATGATGGTCTCCCTAATATATGGCTAAACTCGTAGGTCGTTCGATACCTCTCCCAGCTTAGTAATTGTTGCCTGTTTGACCTGCTCTTCGTTCAGATTGAATATGTGGCGCATGAGGTCAAACGGCCGCACGGTTTTTCCCGGTTCGGATCTGAGCGTAAATTTTAACTGCCGCGCGTTCACAAATTCACTCCTTTCTACAATAGCCTTTAAATCTATCTTTTTCAACTTTCCTTTTCGACTCATGCGCCGAATCGGCACCGCTGACATTCGGTTAAACGCGTTTAACCTGGCTTCATCGAGAAGATCCTCTTTGAGTGTAACCTGGTACCGGATAAGCGGGTGGCGTGCTGCCGGCGTCTTTTTGGGAGCCAACTGACAATCGGTGATCACAAGTCCGGCGGGCAGATGCGCATTTAAGCCGTCCATCACCGCTTGCGGCCGTATATGATCAGCAACGGTTACAATAAAGCGCTCTTTTAAGCTTTCGATTCCCACGGGCAGCGGATTATCAAAGGAAACTCTGGGCTTGGGGTGAAACCCTTCTGAAAACTTAACTTCAATATTGGCCCTTTTTAAGGCCCGCAAAAAGATGTTGACCAGCTCAAGATGCCCGAAATATTTGGCCGCATCTTGCTTGGCATAAAACACACTGAGCTTTTTATAGGTCGTCTGCTTCTCAACGTTGGATGGGCGCGCCTTGACAAGATTGTCGGCCAACGCTTGATGGGTCCGGGGCTCAATTTGTTCAAAGTCACAGACGCCGCACTGGTTGCAATCATCAATCCGGCAATCCGCTGTATAAACTCCCTGATGTGCGTTTTCCCATTCATCGCTTAAAAATGTTTTGGTCAGCTGGGTGTTAATATGATCCCAGGGCAACGGCTCACAGACATCTCTGGCGCGGGTGGTATAATAATCCGGATCAACACCTTGCTCGTCAAAGGCGCTCTCCCACAAATCGAACCGGAAGTGATCACTCCAGCCGTCAAATTTACATCCTTTATTATAGGCCGCCACCAGCAACCGGCCAAGCCTGCGATCGCCGCGGGCCCAAACCCCTTCCAGCCGGCTCACTTTCGGGTTCTGCCATTTAAATTGAATACCGGACAATTTCAGCTGATCCTGAACCCGCTTGATACGGTCTTCGGATTCGCTTAGCGAAAGCTGGGACGCCCATTGAAACGGCGTATGCGGTTTGGGGATAAACGTGGCCAGGCTGACATTGATTTGACCCCGGAGCTTGGAAGGACGTTTGATTTTGCGCAGGGCCTTGACTAAATCCACCAGCGCCTTCAGATCCTCAGCGGTTTCGGTGGGAAGTCCGATCATAAAATACAGTTTAATGACCTGCCAGCCCAGATCAAAAGCATCTTTAACCGTAGCAAAAATTTCAGTTTCACTGATATTTTTGTTAATCACGTCCCGCAGCCGCTGGCTGCCGGCTTCGGGTGCAATCGTAAAACCGGTTTTACGCACCGTCTTGATCAGTTTCATCAGCTCCGGCGTCAGGGTGCCGGCCCTCAAGGACGGCAGCGAAACCGCCACATTTTCCGCCGCCAAGCCGGACATCAGGTGCTCCATCAGAGGAACGATACACCCGTAATCACCGGTGCTTAACGACAGCAGTGAAATGTCTTCATATCCGGTGGCGTTAAGGGATTGATCGCCAAGCGCCAGCAAAGATTCCGGCGACCGCTCCCGCACCGGACGATAGATCATGCCGGCCTGGCAAAAGCGACAGCCCCGGGTGCAGCCCCGGGCAATTTCCAGCCGCAGGCGATCGTGCACGGGTTTGCCGTAAGGGACGATCGGTTTTTGCGGAAAAGGCACCTGATCCAGATCGGCGACGATGGTTCGCTTTACATGGGTATAATCCGGATAACGCGGCACCAGGGTCTGAAAACCACAGGCATCATATTGGGGCTCAAAAAAAGCCGGGATATAAACGCCTTCAATCCGCGACCAGCGTTTAAGAAGTGTTTCTTTGTCCGGCCGGGTATTCTTATTGCACTCCATCCAGGTTTGAGCCAGCTCCATGATGACGGTTTCACCGTCTCCGACAATGATGGCATCAAAAAAATCCGCAACCGGTTCCGGATTGCAGGTACAGGGGCCGCCGGCAATGATGATCGGATGGGCGTTATCCCGTTGCGCTGCATAAAACGGAATACCGGCCAGTTCCAAGATGGTCAACATATTGGTGTAGTTCAGTTCATAGAGCAGACTGAATCCGATAATATCAAACCGATTAAGGGGCCGGCGCGATTCCAGCGTAAACAGCGGCAGCCCCGCAGACCGCAGGTGGGCCTCCATGTCGACGCCGGGCGCAAAAACTCTCTCGGCGGCAATATCCGCACGGCGGTTGAGAATGTGATACAAAATCTGCATCCCGAAATGGGAGGTGCCGATCTCATAGAGGTCCGGAAAGGCCAGCGCAAAGCGCAGCTTGACACTGTCCGAATCCTTTTTGATCTGATTAATTTCGCCCCCCAAATAACGGCTGGGCTTTTCAATCAGGGGTAAAATGTCTTCAATGGTTTTATGGCTCATGGTTTTTTTTAAGTGACTAAAGTTTAAGGAATTCTATCATTTTAATAAAAGATGGAGCAAAGCGACACCTTAACTTTAGGCACTTCCAACTTTAGCTCACTTTAGTCACTTTTTTGCAGGGTTATGCTACCAGATTTACTGAAAAAATCAAACATTCCAAAAAAATGGGAATTTCAACTTGCCGGCGCCTTTATTTTTAAAGCTTTATGTTTATATTTTAG
>JASFGM010000209.1:0-5747 GCA_050123755.1 Desulfobacterales bacterium | reverse complement strand
TCTTTGCGCACCGTGTCAATAATCTCTTCAACCCCCTGCCGCAGGGCTTTTACATCGGCCTCCCGTACCGGTTTGGCTTCTTTTAAATAGGTTACTTTCATTCATCTCTCTCCTTTATGATAATTCTCTAATGTGTTTGTAAATTTTCCATAACGCCGCGGTAATGTCATCCATACCGCCGGGTTCGTCCAGCAGAACCTGGTGGCGTAAAACCAGCGTGCAGCCGCAGGCCTCTTCGGTGGCGGGGCAGCCGGGATTGACCAGATCAACGGCTTGTCGGTAGCGCTCCAGAACCTCGCTGCAAAGGTATTTGCTCAAGTTTTCCACCTTAAAGACCGGATGGGCATACAACGGTTTGCGGTCGCCCGGAACAAATGGAATGCCTTCGGCATTCAAGGCCTGGCAAAGTCTTTGCGGCTCCAGTTGGGCAAAATCCTCAGGCCTGTATCTGATCAGGTAATAGTAATACCCGTGTTTCATGGATAGACCATCGACCCGAATATGGTGTAATCCGGGGATCTGCTCAACACCTTCTGTCAGGCGCTTTGCATTGGCCTGTCGCCGAGCATCTTCGTCCGCAAATCTTTGCAGCTGGCCCAGAAGCACGGCAGACTGAAATTCAGAAAGGCGATAGTTGCTGGATATCTGCTGACAGGTTAAATCCGAGGAGCGTAGAGCCTGCTTTTCTCGAAAGCGGCCGAATGCACGCAGGGCCACCACTTTCTCGGCCAGGTCTGAATTATCCGTCAATATCAGTCCGCCTTCACCGCAGGTAAGGGTTTTATTCGACTGGAAGCTGAAGGTCCCCAGGGCGCCCCAGGTGCCGGCTTTTTTGTCATCCAACCCCGCGTCAATGGCCTGGGCACAATCTTCCAGCAGCGCTAAATTCTTTTGCGCGGCCACCGCCTGCAACTGCGGCATGTCGGCCATGTGACCGGCCAGGTGAACGGGCATTATGACCCGGGTGTTGGGACCGATCCGGCGCAGCACATCATCGGGATCCAGGCAATAGCTCTGGGGATTGATATCCGCAAACACCGGGACCGCGCCCACCATCAGCACCGAAGTCACCGTGGAAATAAAGGTGTAAGGCGGCACAATGACTTCGTCGCCGGGTCGGATGTCCAAAGCCCGCAGCGCCACCTCAATCGCTGTGCTCCCGTTGGATACCGGCAAGGCATATCGGGCAGCGTGCAGGTCGCCAAAGCGTTTTCCAAAAAGCGTGCCCAGCGCCTGCGGGTCGTCGCCCTGAAGCCCGGCAAACCAGCGGTCGCTTTTTAAAACTTTATCCAGCCACTGTTTTTCTTCAACACCACCCCGGGGCCAGCCGGGATAAGGTTTTGTTCTGACGGGCGTCCCGCCATTCAGGGCTAATTTTGCCATTAGGGGGTTCCCTTTTCGCTCTCAAGGCCCCAGGGTGTCTCTCGGATAATTTCCAGCATGCGACGATTATGGCGTTGCATGGCTTTTTCTGCGGCTTTGGACGCGTGCTTTCGGAAGGCCTCGAGTATATTTTGGTGAAATGCCAGGAACTCCGCGTAATGCGGCGATAGTTTGAACGCAAGCGGCAGGGCTTTATAGCGCAACCCTTCGAGAATTTCTTTGAGGAGTTCATTGCCGCAGGCCTGGTAGATCAGAAGGTGGAAATCGTGATCCGAACGCGAATAGGCCACGTCATCTTCACGTTTGACAATCAGCTTCTGCTCGTTCAGAATTTTTCCCATCTGCGTAATAATTTCCGGAGTTGCCCGCTCGGCCCCGAGCCGAGCGGCCATGGCTTCCATGGTCTCGCGCACCTCGTAGAGCTCCAGAGCCATTTTGCGGGTCAAGGCAACCAGCCGCACGCCCTTATGCGGCGTGTGCGCAACGATTCCTTCCTGCTCAAGCCTTCGAATCGCCTCCCAGATCGGGGTACGACTCACCCCGAGTTCCTCGGTTAGCCTTTCAACGTTTAAAGAGCTGCCCGGTGCAAAGCGTCGATCGGCAATCATCTCTTTGAGGATATCATAGACCTGGGCGTTCAGATTGGTTCTGACCACCCGATAAACTTTTGTTTTTGCTCTGGGCATCGGTGCGTCCTTTTTCATTTCAAACGAATAGGTTCAGGCATTTGGGTATCATTTCAGCGATTCGGTGTCAACATGTTTCATGAAACATAAAATATGTTTTATGAAATCTGTTGACGGCGACCGGCAAAATTTGTTACAGAATCACGCTGGGTTGCTATTCAAATGAATAGCGCCAATTTTCAAGGTTAATTCGTCTTATTCTCAATTAAAGAGGAACCCATAATGCCTAAAAAGGTTGAACAACGAAGTCAAAAAGCACGCCGGGAATGGATTCAGATTGATGCCCTTTCCTGTGGAACCGGCTGGGATGAAAAGGATCTTACCAAGCCTCAAATTCTGATCGAAGATGTCTTCGGCGCCAGCCATCCCGGCAGCTATCATTTAGATGGTTTGGCACAGGAGGCCTCGATCGGTGTATTTCAGGAAGGCGGGCGACCGGCTAATTTCCACGGAACGGATCTGTGTGACGGATGGGCGATGCTGCATGACGGAATGAATTATATTCTGGCTTCACGGGAAATCCTTTGTGATCTGGTGGAGGTTCATGGCCGTGTCATTCCCTGGGATGGGATGGTACTCATATCATCCTGCGATAAATCCGTACCGGCGCACCTGATGGCCGCCGCCCGTTTAAACATTCCGGCCATGCATATTCCGGGAGGCAGCAATCGCATCGGCCCCCACATGTCACATAGTGTGCTGGTGGGCGATACCGCCACAAAGATGCGACAGGGAGAAGATGTATCCCGGCAAATCCGTGATTTCAAACTCTCAGGATGTCCGGGCTTTGGTGCCTGCCAGTTTATGGGGACCGCCAGCACCATGCAGTGCATGTCCGAGGCATTGGGAATGACGATGCCGGGTGCAGCGCTGACGCCGGCAAGCTTATTTGATATTCGCCGCGGTGCCCGCCAGACCGGTGAGCAAATCATGAACCTGACCCGCAAAGGAATTATGCCGGCCGACATTTTAACCCAGGCGGCCTTTGAGAATGCGGTGCGCGTGCATGCCGCCATTTCCGGTTCGACCAATGCATTGATTCATTTGCCCGCCATTGCCCATGAACTGGGCATCACGATCAGCGAAGCCCTGTTTGATCGCATCAACCGGGAAACACCGTATCTGGGCAATATTCAACCCTCGGGTCAGTATTTAAGCGAGCTTTTCTGGTATGCCGGCGGGATTCCTCGTGTTCAAATCGAGCTGGGCGACATGCTGGATTTAAATGTCACGACGGTTACCGGCAAAACCTTAGGAGAAAATCTCGCCGAAATCGAAAAGGAAGGCTTCTTCAGGCGCGGGGAAGGCTACCTGGCCAATTATCATGTAAAGCGTGAGGATGTGATTCATGCGCGTGATGATAGCAGGGAATTTGGCTCCATTGCAGTGTTAAAAGGCAATCTGGCACCGGAAGGTGCTGTCATTAAATATTCCGCTGTTGATCCCAGCATGATGGCCCATCAAGGCCCGGCCAAGGTGTTTGATCGAGAGGAGGACGCGCTGGATGCCATTTTAAAGGGCCGTGTTGAATCCGGATCGGTGATCATCCTGCGCTATGAAGGGCCGCGCGGCAGCGGCATGCCCGAAATTCTGGCAACCACCGAAGCGCTGGTGACCATTCCAGCCCTCAGTAACAGCGCCATCGTCACCGACGGCCGGTTTTCCGGAGCCACGCGGGGCCCGTGTATCGGTCATGTTTCGCCCGAGGCAAGCCGGGGAGGGCCGATTGCCTTAATTGAGGATGGAGATCTGATATCCATTGACATTCCCAACCGCCAACTGTCCGTGATCGGCTGTGATGGGAAGCAGATGTCGCCGGACCAGGTCAACACGCATCTGGCCAACCGTAAAAAAAATTGGAAGCGGCCCGATCTGCAACACACCAACGGCGTTTTGAAACGCTACGCCCGGCGTGCGGCGTCGGCCATGAAGGGGGCTTATTTAGAAGATTAAATCATTTTTTAACAGATAAAAAATGAATTGAGAGGAGGATATGACAATGGGAGATAAAAGTGTCGTCAAATATGACGAAATGGGTGTTATGGATGGTGGCACCATCGGCCTTGCACGCGAGATGAACCGGGACATTTGGCTAAGGGAGGTGTTTCCGGAATGGGGGTCATTTCTGAACCATGAGATCGCCAACTTTGAGGTCCCCAACGGCGCGGGCTGCCTGTGGTATTTCGGAGGCCCCTCATATGCACTCAAATCCCAGGCCGGCGCTGTGTTCACGGTTGATCTGTATTCAGGGCCCAGCATTTTTACGGACTACTCTTACTGCGGTGTTTGCCGCACCAGCGGTGCTGAAAAACTGCACTGGATGCGCCTCAATCCGCATGTGATCGACCCCTGGAAGTTTGAGCGCCTGGACGCGGTGTGTGTGACTCACCACCATCAGGATCACATGGATTTTTACACAATCGCCGCCGCCCTGCAGACCACCGACTGTAAATTTATCGCGCCGCCCGAAGCCGCCCGGCGGATGGTAAAAAATATGGGTGTACCGGAAAAGCGCATGATTGTGGCCAAAGTCGGCGAGAGTGTTCAAATCGAAGACATGAAAATCGACCTGGCCCCCAACTTCGATACCATTGCGACCAAAACCGGCTTTGACCCACCGGCCCCCTTCGAAGAGGTGGCGGTCAGCTTCATCTTCAATACCGCCGGCGGTAATATCGCCTTTTTGGGAGATACCCTTTACCACAACGGTTACCGCATGGTCGGTGAGAAATACGGGGTGGATGTGGTCACCATGAACATGGGCAACAATGCCCCGGGTTACACCGACAAAATGTCGCCCTGGGATGTCTGGCGCATCGCCGAAGCTTTAAACGCCAAAGTGGTGATTCCCATGCACCATGACAACTGGGGCAATTGCCATGAAGACCCCGCCTATCTGGAGGATATTGTCAGCCGCAAAAGCAAAGAAAACCGGCCCGACATGAAAACTGTGGTTCTGTTGGCGGGTGCCCGCTACATCCATCCGGATGACAGCAACATCGGTCGCTATATCTATCCGGACTGGCGCGAGCGCATGAACTGGAAAAAAAGCCAGGAATACGGTCCGGGAACAGAGTAAACCAGTTTCATCCATCAAAAAAAGCTGGCCAAATGCTGCGATGCTGCTTCGGCCGGCTTTTTTTCTTTGTACGCCTGACGACTTTAGTGAGATATCAATTATGGTTTTAATTTAATGGCCGCAAACTCCGCCGTCTTTTCGCGGATGCCTTTTTCCACCGGCAGGCGCTCCATACTGGAGGCGCCGACAAACCCATCGATGGGGACCCGTTTGAGAATTTCTTCGACATCCGCCGGGCTGGAGATCGGGCCCCCGTGACAGAGCACCAGGATATCCGGATTGACGGACCTGGCCGCGTCGGCCATCGCGCGGGTTTTTTCAGCCGCTTGATCCAAACTCATGGTTTCGCTTGCCCCGATAGAACCGCCGACCGTAAGACCCACATGGGCCAGAAGGCAGTCACAGCCGGCTTCAGCCATCTGCTGTGCTTCTTCGCCCGTAAAGGCATAAGCGCTGGTAAAAAAATCCATTTCATGAGCCAGTGCGGTTACGGCCACCTCCTTATCATAGCCCATGCCGGTATCTTCCAGGGCTGCTCTGAAATTACCATCGATCATGCCGATGGTCGGAAAATTATTGATTCCCGAAAACCCCGCCTC
>JASFGM010000208.1:0-5766 GCA_050123755.1 Desulfobacterales bacterium | reverse complement strand
CGAGCCCCACCATGGGTTCGTCTACGATGATCACTTCCGGATCGTGCAGCAGAGCGGCCGACATAATAAGCCGTTGTTTCATGCCATGGGAATAGGACTCGATCAGTTCATCGGCCCAGTCGGCCAGTGAAAATTTTTTAAGGATTTTAAAAGCGGTCGCATCAAATGTTTCTTCGCAAACCCCGTACAAATCAGCGGTGAATCTCAAAAATTCCATACCGGTGAGTTTTTCATACAGATACGGGCGATCTGGAATAAAGCCGATTTTACTTTTGGCCTTTTCCGGTTCTGCCTGCATGTTAATGCCGGCAATGGTCACCGTGCCGTTCGTCGGTTCAAGAATCCCACCCATCATCTTGATTGTTGTGGTCTTGCCGGCGCCGTTAGGGCCGATAAATCCAAAAATCTCTCCTTTATTAACGCAAAGGTTCAGATCATTGACTGCCTGGAATTCACCGTATTTTTTTGTCAGCTCTTTTAATTCGATCATAATATGGAATTTTAAAGTATTTTATGTATTATAGCATAATTCTGGGTGACTTTGTTTAAGTTCTAAAAGCAAAAAATTGTCCGTGGTTATATTTCAAAAGTTGACGGTTTCGTTTTTACAACGGACCACTGACGACGGACAACTAACCCTTATTCAATAATGGTTAATTGTACCTTCCCGATGACACCCATTAAGTCCAGCTGCTGTTTAGGAGAGCCGGTAGTAAAACGCAGGTGGCTGACGTCGGCCGGCAGCTGACCGAAAAGGGAGTCGGCGGTGACCCACCGCCCGAGATACATCAAATTCCAGGCATGATAATAAAATCGGCCTTTTAAATACACCAGGCCGGCCTCAATCCGGGTGGGAATTCCGGCTGCACGGCCCAGGGCCGCCAGCAATACGGCGTGCTCATTACAGTCGCCCACACGATGTTCAAGGGTGGAAAGTGCGTCGGGCAGTGAAAGAACCGGCCGCTTTTCAATATGGGTGTGCACCCAATTCAGCAGTTTTTCGGCCCGTGTTAATGGGGTGGCATCGGGGTCATCTTTTAGAATTTCCTGCGTCAGGGCCCGGATTTTTTGATGGTCGGACTGGATAAACGGACCGGGCAATAAAAATATTTTTTCCAATGCCGCCAGATTTTCAGGCTTCAGTTCAACGGCCAGATTTGACAGCCTTTCTTTTTGAACGGTCAGAACCTGTTCCTTAAATGTTTGTCTACCGCCCTGGAGCTGTATATTTTTGGATGATATCCCCTGGATTTTAACCTTCAGCACGTCAAGTGCTTCGACGTTTTTAAGCGTGATGTTGGCAGCCACCGAGGCAATCTTTGTGAGATCCTGGCTTGATTTAATGGCAAGCCCGTCAAGGGCATCCTTGCGGTCCGTTTTTACCAAGCTGATCCCCAGAACCCCTTTTTCCTTTAAGATGTCACCTTCTTTTCCAATCCAGGCCAGCTGAGAGGCACCCTTAAAATTCAGAGAGATTTTTGTGGCCAGCTGGTTGAATCCCCTGATAGCAACGAGTTCTTCGCCGATAACTTCCGCAATTACAGGGGCCTGGCCCATTGAACCCGGATCGAATATATTGAAAACATATTTGTCACCGGGCTTCAGATCAGTGGCCGCAATCGCATCTATAATTGCGTTGAGCAGATAGGGCTTATCTTTGATCGGAATATCCAGACTGCGGCTGGAACCGGCACTTTCGGTGGTCACCTGCAGTGTGTTTCCGACAACCGTGCCCTGGACGGCAAAGTGAAATCGGCCCGAACGGATTTCAAAATCAAGCTCCTGAACGGTAAAATCGGCATTCAGGCGACTTTTGGTATTCAGGTTGATATCCTGGATCATTCCCATTGTGTTTATGCGCATATAAACCGCTTCGGTCAGGCCATATCCGGTTGTGTCCTTATAAAATCGGGTGTGGGAAAAGCCGATTTTACGTTCGTTTTGGAAAATATTCATCCAGGTATCGCGCTCAGAGACCGCATTGATGGATTCCAGGGCTAGGGTTCGAGGGTGGGATAATATGCTTTCCAATATTCCCAGGCGAATAATGAAAAGGAATGCAAACGCCAAGGAAAAAATACTGCCGGCAATCCAGAACGCCTTAGATTTGTGGAGGGTCATATATAAAATTGTAAATGATGACCGGTTACCTGTCAAATTTAGTTGGACTCATGTTCGGTGATTTTGCCATGGAATATGCAGGCGGTTCATGATATGGGCAGATAAATTGAAGTTGTGCCAAAGGGATATTCAATGGAATCAATAAAGGACCTTGCCGGTTTGCCCGTTGCGAATTGCGACCCCGATCACAAAGGAATATTTATTCATAAAAATGAAATCAATGACAGCAGCTTCAAAGTCGGTGACCGGTTTTCGGTAAAAGCGGGCAAACAGGACTTATTTGCCATTACCATCATAAGAGACGATAAAGGCGATATCGTCTATGATAAAAACGGGATCTTTATCGAACGAAACCGCAGGATCGACATTTTGCTGGGCGGCATTTTTGATGAATATGTTCTTTATATCGAATCCGGTAGACGGGGATTCATAAAATTAAGGCCCCTGGAAGCAGTGATGAATGATAATTACATGTAGTTGGAAAGGAGATTCAAAATGGCACAGGACCCCAAAATAGGCTATGAAGTAAAAGCCACGATCTTAGGTGTAAAAGGCGAATGCAGTGCCGGTCATAAGGCGGGCGAAAGCATCCAGATCAGCTGCCACAATCCGGCAGGTTTATGCGGCTGGTTTTACCATGATATTTTCCCCAGTCTGCAAACGTTTCAATTCGGCGGCAGTCTGCCGTGGTGGGAAGGAGATACGATTCAATTGCAATGCGCCGACCCGGTTAATCTTGTTACCATCCAATTAGAACGCGCCAAGCGAACTTAAAAGGAGATTTTAGATGGAGAGCAAAATTGCGAACGCCATTTCGCTTAACTATCAACCGGTCGCTTTGATCTGGTCCGATCAAAAACCCGCCGAAGCCTTGCAGTTTCAACAGGGAAAATGGGGCTGCATCATGTGGCTGGCAGCCAGTGCAGCCAAGGGTAAAGCGGCTGCCTGTGATCGCAAAACCTTCGGTTGCTTTGGCGGCGGCGTCGGTATGGGCTTTGGTGATCAGTATGTTAATTTCCCCGGAGGAAAAAATTGCTTTTGCCATTTTCTATCTTGCGGCAACGCGCAGTGGGAGCAGGGGTGGCAGGCGGCCGCAAAGGTGAAACCCTTTTTAAGAAAAGAGTCCTATGACAATTTTGTTTCCGGTGAACGCTACCTCAAGACTCCGGAGCGGGTTCATCAGTTTATTCAAAACTTACCGATAACCGACATCCCGGCTGAATATGTAATTTTTAAACCGCTCGCTGATATTGATCCGCAACAGGAAACACCCCGGGTAATCGTCTTCTTTGCAGATCCCGATCAACTCTCGGCTCTGGTGGTATTGGCCAATTACGATCGACCGGATAATCATAACGTCATTATGCCTTATGCAGCCGGTTGCCAGACCATCGGCATCTATCCATACCAGGAGGCCAAAGCTGAAAGGCAAAGAGCCGTTGTGGGGCTAACCGATCTTTCGGCCCGTGTCTCGATTCGCAAGCTGCTTGAAGACCACCTGATGACCTTCGCGGTACCGCTGGCGATGTTTGAAGAAATGGAACGCAATGTTGCCGGATCATTTCTGGAACGGCCCACCTGGCAGGGACTGCTTAAGACCTGAAATTTGTATAAAAGAGGAGCAGAAATTGGCAAAAATTGTTTACGGCCTATCCGGTGAGGGTTCGGGCCACTCCTCCAGGTCCCGGGAGATGCTTACCCATCTCCAGGATCTGGGCCACGACTTAATGGTGGTCAGCTACGATCGCGGCTACGCCAACCTTAAAGACGATTTTGATGTGTTTGAGACCGAAGGGCTTCATATTGCCAGCCTCGATAACCGTGTCTCCCGGGTTAAAACGTTTACCGAAAATTTGCAGCGTTTGCCCAAAGGCCACAAAAAACTTCAGATGCTGCGCAAAGATGTTTTTAAAAAGTTTCAACCCGACTGCGTCATTACCGATTTTGAACCCATGACCGCTTACCTCGCCAATCACTACGGCCTGCCGTTGATCACCATCGATAACCAGCAGAGGCTGCGTTATATGTCCTATCCTTGTCCGGCCCATCTTCAAACAGACCGCAGGATGACGATCACGATCATCCGAGCGATGGTGCCGCGACCCGATGTTTCATTGGTAACGACTTTTTATTATGGTGAGCCTAAAAATGAACGCACATTTTTCTTTCCGCCGATTCTGCGCCAAGAAGTATTTTCGCTTAAGCCGTTTTTCGGCGAACATATCCTGGTCTATCTAACCAGCGGGTTTGAAACTTTTCTCAAAAGGCTAAAATCTTTTAAGCGTGAATCTTTTATTGTTTACGGGGCCGGAAAGGAAGGCACTGATGGACATTTAACCTTCAAAGCGTTCAGCAAAGCGGGTTTTCTCAACGATCTGGCATCCTGCAAAGCCGTTATGGCAACGGCAGGCTTTACCCTGATGACCGAATCTTTTTACCTGCGCAAACCTTACCTGGCGCTGCCCATGCGCGGCCAGTTTGAACAGGAAATCAACGCTTTTCTACTGGCACGCTTAAAATACGGTATCAATTTAAGACGGACGAACTCAGAGGCGGTTGGGCACTTTCTGTACCGCTTGCCCGATTTTGTCGAAAATCTAAAAACTTATCAGGCGCGAGACAATAGCGCCATCAAAGCGCGGCTCGCTGAACTTCTGGATGATAATTGTGCACTTGCAAAGCAGTTTCACCGCAAGCGGGCGTGACCGCTTTTCTGAGGAAATACCATCTAGAACACGATCTCAAGAAAACGACTAACGAAATAAAAGGAGGCCGGCGGTGTTAAAGAGAATTCGTTACCGGTTGGTGTCGGTTACAATTATTTTTTCAATGCTGGCGATTGCCGGCTGTGCCACGACCATCGAGCGTAAAGCCGTGGAAACGATAGAGCCGCCGCCGGCAGAAATCGCTTCTTCTGATGGCTGGTGGTATGCACGCTTTCGCATGCAGTGGCCACAGGAAGAGGAGCCGTCCTGGCATACGGATTTACTTATTGCCCATAAAATCGTGGCGCCGGTTCTCTTTCAATACAAAGATCGTATTCGTCTCTGGCGGTTTCACCGCCGGGCAGCCCGGGACGATGCCGGCCATCAGTTCAGTTTTATTTTCTATGCTTCATCAGAAACCGCCTATCAGGTCTTTGATATGTTGCGCTCAAATGCGTTGTTAACAGAAATGGCGTATGCCGGCAGGATCATTGAAGAAGTGTATGATAATCCGGACAGGATCGCCAAACCCCGAATCAAAGATACCAGTGATCCGAGCTGGCCTTTTTCAGTCCAAAAGAGCTGGCCATATTTCATTATGGGGGCCAGTCAGATGTGGCTGAATTTAATTGCCGAAACCGTTGCTGACATGCCGGCCGCTGACGCCTCCTTATCACTTGACGAATATGAGGAATTTTACAAACAAGTAAATGCCGCCATTACATCATTGTGGGAGAAAAACGGCCGCCACGCATTTTTGCATCATTTAAACGCTTTATTCGGATACAAACCGGTCATCTTTTATGAAAAACGGATGCTGAAATTTTAGTTTCGTTGATACGAACCCGATGAGGAGATGCTATGAACTGCACATTCGCCAAAACGATCTATACCGGGAAAAAGGTCATCTCTAACGCTTATCTTCTATTTAATGGCAAAA
>JASFGM010000207.1:0-5776 GCA_050123755.1 Desulfobacterales bacterium | reverse complement strand
AAAGGAAATAGACAGCGATGCAACAAACTCACAAAATATGTTCATGTTCCAGTTAATGCTAGGATTTTAGAACCTGACACTATTTCAAATAATACCATGCGGTTACTATTAGTAGAAGACGACATCAAGATTGCGCAATTTGTGGTGAATGGCCTTAGAGAAGCCGGCTTCGCTGTTGATCACGCCGCAGATGGAGAGGACGGCCTGCACCTGGCTTTAACCGAGCCCTATGATGTTGCGGTCGTGGATCTGATGTTGCCCAAGCTGGACGGCCTGACTCTCATCGAAGAGGTCCGCAGCAACAACATCGATACGCCGGTGCTGATTTTAAGCGCCAAAAGATCGGTGGATGATCGGGTCAAGGGTCTCAAAACAGGCAGTGATGATTATCTGGTCAAACCGTTTGCCTTCTCCGAGCTGCTTGCCCGGATCCAGGCCCTCATTCGTCGGTCAACGCGTGTCATCGCTCCATCCGAGCTCACGGTCGCCGATCTGACGTTAGACTTGCATGCGCGTAAGGTTTTCAGGGCTGATGAGGAGATTACCCTGCAGCCGCTCGAGTTCTCCCTGCTCGAATATCTGATGCGCAATGCCGGCCGGGTTGTTTCTAAAACAATGATCATGGAACATGTTTGGGATTACAACTTCAACCCCCAGACGAATGTCGTCGAAGCCCGCATATGTTATCTGCGGGATAAGATTGATAAGAATTTTGTTATAAAATTGATCCATACGGTTCGGGGTGTCGGATATGTTCTTAAAGAAACTTCATAATTTAAAAAATTCGTTATTATTTCGCCTGACAATTCTGTATGCGGTGGCATTTACGGTTCTGTCGATAATCGGTTTTCTGATCTGTTATTACCGGATTTATACCGTCACCATGGAGCGCCTGGATCTTGAGTTATTGGACAAAACTCGAAAGTACGTGGCCCTGATGAAAGAAGCCGGTCTGGAAGGCGCCTTGCCTGAAATTACGGATGAGGCTGAATCTGAAGACCCGCAAGAAGACTTTTACCGTCTTTTTAATTTCAAAGGCGATATTCTTTTCACCACCGATATGTCCTTCTGGGGGCCCATTGCCAAGAAGGATATCCTGTCAAAAATGCAAAATGAAGGATTGACTCATGTAATCCAAAACCAGGCCTTCGAGGAGCGCGATGATAAGGCCCGCATGATAACGGCAATTATCGGTCCGGATAGCGTCTTGCAGGTCGGAGAGAGCCTTGAAGAAGTCGATGAGTATTTAGGTGTTTTTTTTGAATTGTTTTCCATACTGGTTATCAGTTTAATCATCGTGTCGGCGATCATTGGATGGTTCCTGGCCCGGCGGGCCACAATTGACATGCAAGAAGTTACTGAAACTGCAGAAGAAATATCAAGCGGTTCCTATGACAGGCGCGTGCAGGTCAAAGGCCGCTACATGGAGATCGAACGGTTGAGCGCCACGTTTAACCGCATGCTGGACCGTATTCAGAGTTTGCTGAATTCCATGAAAGAAATTAACGATAATATCGCTCATGATCTGCGAAGCCCCCTGGCCAGAATCCGCGGCGTCGCCGAAATGAGTCTGCTCAAGGAACAATCCATTGACGCATACAAAGACATGGCCGCCAGCACCATCGAAGAATGCGATACGCTGATCGACATGATCAATACCATGCTGGACATCACCGAAGCCGAGGCCGGTGTCAATGGCGTTAAAGAAGAAGAATTTGAACTGGTTGCGTTGATCAAGGAGGCCTGTGAGCTGTTCCGCCCACTCACTGAAGAAAAAAAGATCGACTTAAAAACCGATCTGCCTGAATCCCTGGCCATGATGTGCGATCGTAAAAAAATGCAGCGCATCTTAACCAATCTACTGGAAAACGCTATCAAATATACCCCCGAAGGCCGAAAGGTCTCTATATCCGCCGCAGCGCGGAACGGAGAAATTCGGATCGAATTTAGAGATATGGGGATGGGCATTTCAGAAAGCGAGTTGCCCCATATCTTTGAACGTTTTTACCGCTGTGATCGCAGCCGTTCCCAGGGCGGCGTAGGGCTGGGCCTCAGCCTGGTCAAAGCCTACACCGAATCGATGAACGGCACCATTCATGTCGAGAGTGCCTTGAATCAGGGGAGCATCTTTGCCTTGAGATTTGTGCGCTAACCCTCCTGAATCTATCCTTTAATTTTCAAAATCCCTTTCCTTATATAGTGGTTGTCAAAAAATGTTCCGGTATTCAAACATTTTTTTCTACAACCACTCATGCCGCAATTCCTTGATTCGGAGCATTATTATGAAAGGCGGTATAATATTGCTTTTTTCTTCCGTGAGATGCAGTTGATCTTCTTTTACCGACCCTTATCGGGCTTGCCGACATTCGCTATTTTTTACCTACATTATCAAATCGTAATATTGCGGTAAGGTTCCGGTAAATTTTATCCCTTATACTCCAAAGTCACTGAATAAGGCGGTTTTTGATCAGCTTCTCAGAATGATCCCTTAGGCCAAAAATAAAGTGATGAATTTTCAGACATGCAGATTATGGGGATGAATTTCATCAATGACATTCTAATAAAGAAAACTTTAAAGAGAATTACAATCATACGCCGGCCCAGGTTTCCGACCTTCAGAAATCGACTTATAACCACCCGTCGTCCCTTTTGGCTGGTATGGGGTATCATTTATTTTTCAACCGGGCTGCCGGCTGCCCTGGGAGCAGAGGTTAGCGACCTGATCATTAACAACGCCCAGGGCCACCTCCTTTTATCTGCGAAAATCCGTGATGTGATCACCGCAGAAGTACAGGTCCCTGCGACGGAAAAAGTATCCGCCACCGTTATTTTTTCGATTGCCCTCTATCAGGTGAGCCGCTTTTGGTTTGATAAAAAAATTGCTCACCAAACAGCCACCAATACCATCAAATACGACCCTTTAAAAAAAGAATACAGCCTGATGCGATCCTGGGACAGCGGGCCGCCGCTGGTTGTTGGGGCGTTATATCAGGCCAGGCACCTGACGACTGAAATTAAGGATTTAAAACTGACACCCCTGGCCCGACTCGAAAAGGGCCGCAATTACCAGATCAGGGTGCAGGCCGTCTGCCAGGATCATAACGCTTTTATTTTCAGTCCGTCGGGGTGCTTTAACACCGATTGGTACACCGTGGATTTCACTTTTTAGCCGGCTGTAAAAGCCGGGTGATGGAAGGCTGCAAGCAATTTTAATAGATGCAGGCGTTTGATTTCAGCCGGATGATACCCAGATGGCCTCAATAGCACTGTCGCTGAAAAGCTTAATGCGGAGCGCTTCAAGGAGACCTGTCATATTTTGAGGCCACTTACAACCTGGATACGCTAAATTTGGGGGCGCCTGCCAGTCACAACAAAAGGAGGACATTATGTTTTCGAGAAAGGGAAAGGAAAAATCGAATCGTTACGCGTTTAAAGTCGCAGTTGAAATTTTAGGGTCGCTGTTGGTTGCCTTCCTGCTATTTGGGTGCGGGAGCGGCGGTGGCGGCGGTAAGGGTGGCGACGGTGACGAGGCTGAGTGCCCGGCGACCACCCTGGACATTATTGTCTGCGACGCGGCAGCCGGCGGTCCTTTTTCGCTGATCATCGACAACGAATTTTTCCCTCTGGTGGTCGGCGAGCAACTTGTGCTGGAAGGCGTGGAGGACGGTGAACTGATCCACGTGGAAATCACCGTTCTGGACGAGACCGAAGATGTTGCCGGCGTTACCACCCGCGTTCTGGAGGAGGCGGAATGGGTCGACGGCGAACTCCTCGAGATCTCCCGGAACTTTTTTGCTCAGGCACCGGACGGCACCGTCTGCTACTTCGGCGAGGATGTGGACATCTACGATAACGGCGTGGTGGTGTCCCACGAAGGCGAATGGCGCGCCGGAGTGGGCGGCAATCTCCCGGGGATCTTTATGCCCGGAAACCCTCAACTCGGGGATGTGTACGCTAATGAATTTGCGCCCGATGTGGCCGAAGACCAGGCTGAAGTGATCGATTTCGGTGAAGAGATCGATGTGCCGGCGGGGATATTCGACGATACAATAACTATAGAAGAATGTAATCCGCTCGAAGACGCCGAAAAAGACATCAAAGTGTTCGTACGGGGAATCGGCCTGGGGATTGACGGACCGGCGGAATTGATCTCGTTTTAAGGGAGAAAAAGCTGAAAAAATACAAGACGCAGGGAGTGCGGCCGGTGACCAATTCCAAGATGACTCCGGATTGAGGTCGGTTTAAAAACCTTTTTGAGATTGCTTCGCCTCGCTCGCAATGCTGGTAAAAATTTCGCCCCTCATGAAATAGGGGTCAAGTCTTCGATTGACTTTTCTCGCTCGGCATGATACCAGATTAACATGAGCAGGCCTTTGCGAATTGAATATCCCGGAGCATGGTATCATGTCATGAATCGTGGTCGCCGGAGCGAAATAATTTTTTCCGGGCAAAAAGATTACCATCGGTTTATCGACCTGCTTGTAGAGTCCTGTGAATTGTGGAACATCCGTATCAGCGCTTATTGCCTCATGCCGAATCATTATCACTTACTCATCCAGACACCGGACGGCAACTTATCTAGGTGCATGCGTCACATTAATGCAGTTTACACACAACGATATAATAGGGCTAACGCTTATGATGGGCCATTATTCCGTGGGCGGTTCAAATCTATTTTAGTCGACGGCGACACCTATCTACTTCAATTAGTTCGCTATATTCATCGAAATCCATTAAGATCAAATCTTATTAGGGATTTAGATAACTATAAGTGGTCTAGCCATGTGGGATATATTTCCACGGCGGCAAAATGGAACTGGCTGTATAAGGATTTTGTTTTATCGATGCTATCTTCAAAACAAATTGATCAGATACGCTCCTATAAGCGTTTCGTCCGCTTGGACGACAGCAAAGAAATGCTTCAGGTGTTTGAAAGCCCAAGGTGGCCTCCTTTTCTCGGTGGCACTCAATTTCTCGATTGGATCAAGGTGACGTTTTTTGAGAAGAAGCGGGAAAAAGAGGTTCCGGAATCCGTGCACTTGGCACCGAGTCTATCAAGGATAAAAGCGGTGGTATGTGATAATTACGATATTCCAGCGGCAATTTTGCAAAAGGGGCGCAGGGGCGTTTCCAACGAACCTAGAGATGTGACGATATATTTAGCTCGAATGCTTCGTCAGGAGGGATTGCGAGAGATTGGTACAGAATTTGGTCTTAACAACTATAGTTCAGTCAGCAGTGCAATCGAACGGGTGAAATTTCTGATGGTGAAGGATCGCAAGTTTCGTTCGCGTGTGGGAGAAATAAGGCAACTTATTATAAAAAGCCAACCGAAGACTTGACCCCTAATTCTACCTTTGTAAAAAATCTTGCCTTCCTCAGAATGGTATGTAATCCTTCTGGTAAAAAAAATTCGGGTAGAAACCGAAAAATACAGATGCAGGGATGGATGATGAAAGTATGGCTTTATTCTATATTCAGTTTACTTCTTCTAAGCCAGGTGGTGACGGCTGATGAGAAAAGCGCTGCCGAAGAATTTCTAAAAAGCAACCTTGATGCCGTATTTACGGTTTTGCAAAATAAAGATTTATCGCAGCAGGCCAGAAACAGCGAGGTCGTTGAAATCGTTACCCCCATGTTCGATTTTAAACTCATGGGCAAACTCTCATTGGGGAAGAAATACTGGCCGGATTTATCCCCGGAACAAAGGGAGAGATTTACGGAACTTTTTGTTGAACGTCTGCGGCAATCCTATCTGAATAAACTGACGGCCTAC